>DATAZJ010000239.1:0-1523 GCA_036272115.1 Rhodopila sp.
GGCGGGGATCGCCCAGGGCCTACACGTTGATCCCATGCTCGTCTGGGCACCCGCGGCGTTCTTGCAGGAGAACGAAGTTTCGCCTTGGAGCGACATGCCGGTGTGGCTTCCCGGTCAGGGTGAGACGTCCGGCTTCCATCGCCGCGACATCCGTCGCGCGATTGCCGCGGGCCTGTTCTATCGGCCTCTGCCGCTTACCGCAGCTGACACCCTGGCCTGGTTCCGTGCATCTCCGGAACGTCAGGCCAAGCTCCGCGCTGGCCTGACGCCCGAGCGGGAGGCTGAGTTGGTGAGGCGGCTGAAGGTCGCGACCTGAACGCGTGTGCGGGTGGCCGGGACACGCCCGGCCATTACGATGAGAGCGTGGCTGTCGTTACTCCCCCGCCATCACTTTGCGGGGCGGGGTTTGCACGACCGGGGCCAATTCCGCGGCGTTGAACGACACGACCCGGCGTTCGTTGCCGACCGGGCGATACAGCGTGGTCCGCTGCAGCGGCGTGCGGACCAGGGAGCCGATCAGTTGCTCCATCGCCTCGGGGGGGAATTCCTGGCCGTGCTGGGTGCCGGCGGCGCGGGAGATGCTTTCGTTCATCAGCGTGCCGCCCATGTCGTTGGCGCCGGCGTTGAGGCACATCGCGGCGCCCTCCGGCCCCATTTTCACCCATGACGTCTGGATGTTGGTGATCAGCGGGTGCAGCACCAGGCGCGAGACGGCGTGCATCAGGATCGCTTCCCGTAGTGTCGGGCCTTTCCGAGCCATGCCGCGCAGATACATGGGAGCTTCCATGTGGACGAAAGGCAGGGGGACGAACTCGGTGAAGCCGCCGGTTTCGGCCTGCAGATCGCGCAGGACGAGCAAATGGCGAGCCCAGTTCAGCGACCCCTCGACGTGGCCATACATGATGGTGGACGTGGTGCGCAGGCCCAGCGCGTGGGCGGCGCGGGCGACATCGACCCATTGCTGGGTGTTGATCTTGTCCGGGCAGATGATGGCGCGGATTTCGTCGTCGAGGATCTCGGCGGCGGTGCCTGGCAGGGTGCTTAACCCGGCGTCTTTCAGGCGCGTGAGAAATTCGGTCAGGGATAGGCCGAGCGTGGCGGCACCCTGGGTAACCTCCAACGGCGAGAAGGCATGGATGTGCATGCCGGGGATCGCGGCTTTGATCGCCTTGCAGATGTTGACGTAGGTGTCGCCGGTGTAGTCGGGGTGGATGCCGCCTTGCAGGCAGACCTCGGTGGCGCCGCGGTCCCAGGCTTCTTGCGAACGGCGAACGATTTCACCCATTTCGAGGTCGTATGGGGTGCCGCGCAGGGCCTCGTGAGTCTTGCCCTTGGAGAAAGCGCAGAACTTGCACTTGTAGTAGCAGATATTGGTGTAGTTGATGTTGCGGTTGACAACGTAACGAACGGTGTTGCCGCTGACCGCCTTGCGCAGTTCGTCGGCGACCGTCAGTACGCGTTCGTAGTCGGCGTCACGGGCGGCGAACAGGCGCATGATCTCGGGTTCGTCCAGGCGTTTGCCG
>DATAZJ010000240.1:0-3785 GCA_036272115.1 Rhodopila sp.
AAGGGCAAAGGTCCAGACGACACGGTCGAATATGGCGTCCACGTCATCGATGTAGATGCCGGTGCCCACGGCCCAGTGCCACGGCTCGAACGGCGCGGTGTAGGACAGTTTCGGGATGGCCGTGCTCACTTCGCTGGCCGACGTGCCGCCGGCGCGCGGGTTGCGGTAATAGACGTAGCCACCGCCGCGCTGCGCTGCCTCGATCTGGCCGCGAACCGTATAGACGCCATCCGGATCGGTCGTGTTGATGCGGTTCTTTCCTTCCAGGCTGCGGTCGATATGCAGCACGGTGGTGCCGTCATAGCCCTGGATGAAGAAATACGTGTTGTTGCCGAACCGCAAATGCCACAGTTCATCGCGCGCGCCTTTTTGCGCCTGTTCTTCGGTCAGTTGCCCCGAGACTTCCTTTTGATGCCAGCCGTCGATGACACCGGATGCCACCTGCACCAGGTTTTTCAAGTCCTCCTTGCGGTCCTGCATCAGGCCGCTGTGGACCTCGGAAAGTCCCAACCAGGTGACGACCCCGAGTGCGAGCAGCAGCAGCGGAATGAACAGCATGGAACGCTGTGAAATTGAGAATCGATTCACCGGACAACTCCCTTGCGATGGGATGGCAGACCCCCGCATGACCCGGCCGGCGATCATGCGGGGGTCCGTCGGATTTCCTGGTGACGACGCTATCGCTAATGTATTGCCAAATCATTAATCCGGCCGGCCATGCGAATGGTCGCCATCGCCGCCGCCGGCAAGGTAAAGCCGGTCGGGGCGTGCCGGCCGAACAGCCTCGCCGCCGTCCCGGCATCCAGCCCCAGATCGGCGACACAGGCCTCCACCGCATCCTGGTAGACCTGATTGACGCCGGTGGCTTCCAACAGACGCCGTTGTTCGTCGGTAACGGAATTGCCGCCGTTCTGATAACGATATCCGCTGTCGGAGCCGTGCAGTCCCGGCAGGTCATAGATCGTCGGCTGCGGCGGATAGATGATCTGGTGGGTGGCCGTGCCGTCGAGTTGCCCGTGCTCACCCCAGTTGGTCACTGCGTTTTCGGCATAGAGTTGCGACAGGCCAAGGCGGGCGAACAGCGCACGTGCCGCCGTAACCGGTTCCTTGCTGGCCTCATAGACGTAATGTGTGACCGGCACGCCGTGCCGCGTCGCGTAGCTACGCACCCGGTTCGCGTTCAGTGCGGACACCACGTAATGCGCCACCAGCGTGTCGGCTTGTTGCAGCGCCGTGAGTTTCTTCAGCCACGACGCCAGCGATCGTTCCGGATCGCGTTCCAGCACGATCAGGTGCAGCTTGCCGGGCGGGTAGCCGGCCTCGATCAGGACTTGCAGAGGAATGAACAGGCATTCCCCCAGCGTGTAGGGTCCCTGGGTCTCCTTGGTGAAAATCCGCGGATGCTGCTGTGCGGATGGCAGGATCCACGGCCCGGGCCGCTGACCGGCAAAGGCCGTGCGCAGCATCGACTTGACCGGCTGGTAGTAGGACGGGAACCCGGCCAGGCCGAACATGTTGTTCAGCGCGGTGGAACCGACGCGCGCCTTGCCCCAGGCGCAGTAATGCATCGGGAAATCCTCCTCCCGCAGCCCGCGGAATCCTTTGGCAAGAACCTCCGTGATGTCGGCACAGGCATTGTCGAGGGCGACGCCGGACAATTGCAGACGCCCATCGGGTGGAAGCCACATGGAGGAGATGCTTGGATGCTCATCGCGCACCAGATCTGCGAAGTTCATCAGCACGGTGTGTTTCTTCGCATGCATAAGTATTGATCTCCTCCCTTTGGGGTATAACGAGATCAACTTGCGGCAAAATTCTTAACAAACGGTTAATTTTCGCGCCTTGTTCTGGCGTCGTTCATGTTTTATCTACACGCGCGGATGTTCGTCCGGTCAATTCATTGACCATGCGGGCCCAACCTGAACTGGCCTACTCCGCCGCCATCCGGGGCGGGTCGATCAGGTCGTTCGCCGCCGTCAGATCGACCGACAGCAGCCGCGACACCCCACGTTCCTGCATCGTCACCCCATACAGCCGATCCATCCGCGCCATGGTCAGCGGATGGTGAGTCACCACCAGGAATCGCGTGCCGGTGTCGCGCACCATGTCTTCCAGCAGGGTGCAGAATCGCTCCACATTGGCGTCGTCCAGCGGTGCATCGACCTCATCCAGCACGCAGACCGGCGCGGGGTTGCAGCGGAACACCGCGAAGATCAGCGACAGCGCGGTCAGCGCCTGCTCGCCGCCCGACAACAGGGACAATGTCGCCAGCTTTTTCCCCGGCGGCTGAGCATAGATCTCCAACCCCGCCTCCAGCGGATCGTCCGACCCGACCAGCGCCAGATGCGCCCGTCCGCCGCCGAACATCCGGGTGAACAACTGTTGAAAGTTCTTGTCGACCTCCTGGAACACCTCGGTCAGCCGCTCGCGCCCCTCGCGGTTCAGATGCCCGATCGACCCCCGCAACTTCGCGATCGCCGTGGTCAGTTCATCCCGTTCGGTCTCGATCGTGCCGATCTGCTTTTCGACATCCTCGGCCTCCTGTTCGGCGCGCAGATTGACCGGCCCCATCTCCTCGCGCTCTTTCAACTGCCGCTCCAGCCGGCGGCGCGCCTTGTCCTCGCTGTCCTGGCTGAGATCGGACGGCGGATCAGGCAGGGCCGGGTTAGCGCCCAACCGTTCCAATATGCGTTCGGCGACCGTGCCCCAGGCATGGCTGGCCTGCTGCAAGCCACCTTCCGCCCGCACCGCATCTTCCCGACAGCTCGCCAAAGCCGCTTCGGCCGCCCTGGCCGCCCGATCCATCTCCAAAGCGTGATTCGACGCGCCCGACAGAGCCTCCGCTGCTCGGCGATGTGCCGCTTCGGCCGCCGACAGCGCGTCCAACGCCTCCGCCCGGCGCACCGCGATAGCCGCGGGCCGTGCTTCCAGGTCTTTCAGCGTCTCTTCTGCCTCGGTCTGGCGCGCGGTCAGGTCGGTGACCCGGTCGGCGGCGTCCTTTGACCGTTCGCCCCACCCCGCGCGTTCGGCGACAATCACCCGCCGGCGGTTGATCCGGGCCGCGTGGTCGCGCGTCAACGCATCCCGTTCCCCGCGTGCCGTATTCTCCCGCGACCGAGCCGCTGACAGGGCTGCCCGAGCCTGATCGACCGCCGCACGCAGGGCGCCGATATCGGGCAGGGCGGTCGTCGACTCGCGCACCTGCGCCAGGGCCGACAATGCTTCGTCCCGTTCGACCGTGATCCGCGCCAACTGGTCGTCCGCCGCCGCCAACCGAGACGCCGCCGTGGCCGCCTGGTTGCGCAGGCTGGTCAGGCTGCCACGCGCCCGTTCCAGCTTCTGCTCCCACTCCCGCCGGCTGTTCCGCGACGTCTGTTCCGCCACCACCGCCGCCTGGGAGGCCGTTTCAGCCGCCAGCCGAACCGATCGAGCCGCCGCCGCTTCTTGTTCCGCCGCGGCCAGTCGGGTCCGCAATCCGCCCAACCGGTTGCGCTGCTGAAGCCGCACCGCGGCCTGCGTCGGCGTGCCAGCCCGGATCGTATAGCCATCCCACCGCCAAATCGCCCCTGCTCGGGATACCAGCGACTGCCCCGGCAGCAGATTGGCCTGATTGTCGGCGCCAACCTGATCGTTCTCAACCAATCCAATCTGCGACAACGCGCGTGCCAGGGCCACCGGCCCCTGAACCGACCCGGCCAATGGCGTGGCACCCGCAGGCAACCCCGGCATCGGATCAAATACGGGAAGTTCCCGCCAGTGCCGCGGCGCACCCGGGTTCAGCGCCG
>DATAZJ010000241.1:0-2361 GCA_036272115.1 Rhodopila sp.
GCCTCGTTACGCTTGCGGTCGCTGATATCGGTGAACGTGCGGACCATGCCGCCCTCGGGCAGCGACTGGGTCCGGACCTCCAGCACCGTCCCGTTGGGCCGCGTCCGCTCATACGTATAGTCGCCGAACGGCCCGGCCGTGTGCTGCGCCACGCGCGCCGCCGGCGCCGCCGTCGTCTCCGGTTCGCCGAATTCGCGATTGCGATGCTGCCAGTCGACGATCTGCTGAAAGGTCGGCCGGCCGGCCAGCAGATCCGCCGGCAGGTCCAGCAATTGGATCGCCTGGCGGTTCAGCACCGGAATGCTGCCATCCGCCCGCACCATCGTGATACCCTGCGATATGTTCTCCAGCGTGGCGGACAACGCCTGCCGGGAATCGAGCAGCGACCGCCGCTGCCGCGCCACCACGAACCCGACCGCGATGCAGCCGATGGTCAGCAGCACGCCAACGCCGACATACAGCCGCCAGCTTCGGTCGTAGGGGGCAAACACGTCCTTGGTCGCCAGCCCGACCGCCACCACCAGGGGATAGCGGTTCAACCGGCGGGAACTGAAAATCCGATCGACATGGTCGATGCCGCTGATCGCCCGGTAGGCGCCACCGTTCATCCCCCGCAGCAGCCTGACCGTGACCTCGGGCGGCAGCATATCGTCGCCATGCGAGAAATGCCCCGGCGCCCGCGCCAGCATGATGCCGCTGGTGGTGGCCAGCAGCACCGACCCGTCGCCGATCGAGACCGATTGATAGAACCGAGACAGATACGACGGGTCGAGCGAAACGATCACCATCCCGTCGAACGATCCGTCCGGCGCCAGCAACTTGCGGATGAACTGGATCGACCACTTCCCCGACACCCGGCCCCGCACCGGCGCGCTGATCAACAGATCGTCCCCGGGACTCGCCTTCTCGTCCCGGAAATGCGCTCGGTCGGCGATGTTGACCCGCTCCCGCACCGCGCCCAGGTTGGACCACAGCACGTCCCCGTCGCGGTTCACCAGGGATATCTGCACCCGCAGGTCGTCGCGAAAGGCATGCGCATCGCCCCATGATCCCGCCAGGAAACCCTTCGGGTCATGCCGGTAGGCCTCTCGGGAGAACAGCAGCGTCTGGTCGACCGCCTCCACCGTACGCTCGATGTCCTCGTCGAAGGTACGCGCCAGGTTCGCGGTGTCGTTCGCGGCATCCAATTCCGCGGCGCGGTGATCGTGCCACAGATTGAAGCCGATACCGGCCCACAACAGGCCGATGAACAGCACGATCAGCGAGAGATGCCACCCATACGCCCTGGCGCCATGACCGAGTCGGTGTTTCAAAGCCTCCCCCAGCCCATGTTGCCCGGCCAGCCGGCGAGCGACCGGCCCGTCACAGGTTAAGCACAACCAAGGGTGCTCACGAAAGCGCGAAGGTGGCCAATACAGGCGGGCAGGGGGCCCCGTTGCCGATCAACCCGCAGTTGTGGAACACTCCCGTCATCCGCGATTCAGTGGATCAAGCCACGGCAACACGCCGGACACCCGGGAGGAAACAGAGAGTGACGTCACGCAGGCATTTCCTGACACAGGCGGCCGCGGCCGCCGGCATGGCCTTCTGCGGCTGCGGCCTGACCGGTGCCGCGCACGCCCAGCCATCCAGACCCGCCCGCCTGCCCGTCACCATCGGCGGCAAACGCATCAAGACCATCGACGTCCATTCGCACTGCCTGTTCCACGACGCCACCATCCTGATGGGCGAGGCCCGAGCGAAGGCACTCACACCCCCCATCAAGAACAGCGCCGAGGCCTACGTCGTCATCCAGGATCGCCTGAAGGCGATGGACAGCCAGGCCATCGACATGGAGGTGCTGTCGATCAATCCCTTCTGGTACGCATCGGACCGCGACCTCGCCGAGAAGATCGTCACCATCCAGAACAACAAGCTCGCCGAACTCGTCGCTTCGCACCCGGATCGTTTCGCCGCCTTCGCCTCACTGACCCTGCAGGACCCCGAACTGGCGGTTCGGCAGTTGGAAACCGCAATGAAGCAGCAAGGCCTGAAGGGCGCCGCGATCGGCGACCGCGTCGGCGCCGATGAATTCTCCAACCCCAGGTTCGACCCGGTCTGGGCCAAGGCCGAGGAGCTCGGCGCCGTACTCTTCATCCACCCGCAAGGCCTGCCGGAACTGAACGCCCGCTGGAAGGGCAACGGCTGGCTGGGCAACACCATCGGCAATCCACTGGGCACCACGATTGCGCTGCAGCACCTGATCTTCGACGGCTCGCTCGACAAATTCCCCGGCCTCAAGCTGCTGGCGGCGCATGGCGGCGGCTATCTGGGTTCGTACGCGCCCCGATCCGATCACGCCTGCCTGGTCGCGCCCACTCT
>DATAZJ010000242.1:0-8489 GCA_036272115.1 Rhodopila sp.
TACGACCACGCCGGCCCGATGACCTGGACGGTGGAGGACTGCGCCATCTTGTTGCAGGCCATCGCCGGCCACGACCCGAAAGACCCCGCCAGCGCCGCCCACCCGTTGCCCGACTACCGAGCTGAACTCGCGGCCGGCATCAAGGGATTGCGAATTGGCGTCCTACGCCACCTCTACGAGGACGACATCCCCGTCCCCGCCGCCCTCAAAGCCGCCCTGGAGCAAGCCTACGACGTGCTGCGCCACCTCGGCGCCACTGTCGAGGACACCCATATCCGCCCCGCCTCCGACTACCACGCCGTCAAGATCACCGCCGCCGAGAGCGAACTTTTCGCCGTCCACGAACCCGTCCTCCGCACGCGCCTGAATGATTTCGGCGCCGATTTCCTCGGCCGAGCCCTGGGCGCCCTGCTGATCAGCGGCCCCGACTATATGCAGGCGACCCGCCAGCGGCGGGTGATGATCGACGAAATGGCGCCGTTGTACGCGAAATACGACGTCCTGGTGACCGCCGGCCCCGGCCCGGCCACCCGCCTGGACGCCTGGCGCACCCTGAGTTTCTGGCGCAACAACAACATCACCGCCCCGTTCAACGTGACTGGCAGCCCTGCCCTGGTTCAGTGCATCGGCTTCACCGACATCGGCCTGCCGCTGTCGATGCAGGTCGTCGGCCGGCCGTTCGCCGACGCCACCGTGCTGCGCGTCGCCAAGGCCTACGAAGACGCCACCCCCTGGCGCACCCACCGCCCCGCACTGGACCCGCACGCCACCCCGCTGCCCATGCCGCCGGTCCCCGAACCCGCCAGGCCCGAGATCAGCCGCATGCGCCGCGACGAAATCGCCGTCATGGCCAAACGCCGCGGCCTGACCATCCCGGAACCCCATTTCGAGCAACTCTGCGCCACTGTCCCCTATGTCGATGAAATGGTCAGCCACCTTGGTCGCTCCTGGGATTTTACCAACGAACCGTCCAGCGTGTTCCAGTTCGGCGGCTAGACCACGCCCAACGGGCCCGATTGCTTTCAGGTTCGCGGGCCACACCCGCGATCTCCTTGCCGTGGAAACAAAGCAAGCAAGCCGACACCGGGTTTCGCGGCGAAGCTCGGTATCGAGTATCTCCACCATCGCGAACCCACAGGCAGCCGCCGCGGCCCGGCCGTCATGCCCTCTTCAAGATTACGAACCGGAAGCTCTGCCACGCGACTTCCCGGCTGTTCGATCGGCGATGGCATATAGGAACCCGATCCGAATGCCACTAGGCTCCCAACCCAGCCAACCACACCCTAAGGACCCCGGATGAAGTCTGCCCGTCTTGCTGTCGATATCGGCGGCACGTTTACCGACCTTGCGCTGGAGCACGACGGCAAACGCACCACCGCCAAGGTGCTGACCACCCCGTCCGCCCCCGAACGCGGCGTCATGGACGGTTTCCGCACCATCATCCAGGCAGCCGGCATTGCCCCCGCCGACATCGAGCTGATCATCCACGGCACCACCCTCGCCACCAACGCGGTCATCGAGCGCAAAGGCGCCCGCACCGCCCTCATCACCACCGAGGGTTTCCGAGATGTCATCGCCATGGGCAACGAAAGCCGTTACGACCAGTACGACCTCAACATCGTACTGCCGGAACCGCTGGTGCCTCGGCATCTGCGCCTGCCCGTCGCCGAACGGCTGGACAACACCGGCAAGATCCTGCGTCCGCTGGACGAGGCCGCGGTCCAGGCCCTGATCCCGATCCTGAAACAGGAAAACGTCGAAAGCATCGCCGTCGGCCTGCTGCATGCCTTCGTCAATCCCGTCCACGAGCGCCGTATCCAGGCGATCCTGCACGACGCCCTGCCTGGCATCCCGATGTCGCTGTCGTCCGAGGTTTCGCCGGAAATGCGGGAGTGGGAACGTTTCTCCACCACCGTCGCCAACGCCTATGTGCAGCCGATGATGGCCAGCTATCTGCGGCGTCTGGAAACCGGCCTGCACGATGCCGGCGCCGCCGCGCCGCTGTTCCTGATGATGTCCGGCGGCGGCCTGACCACCATCGAGACCGCCTGCCGCTTCCCCATCCGCCTGGTCGAGAGCGGCCCGGCCGGCGGCGCCATCTTCTCCGCCCACATCGCCCGCGAATGCGGCCTGGACAACGTGCTGTCGTTCGACATGGGTGGCACCACGGCGAAAATCTGCCTGATCGACGGCTTCAAGCCACAAACCGCCCGCACGTTCGAAGTCGCCCGAGTTGGACGGTTTCGAAAAGGATCGGGTCTGCCGCTGCGGATTCCGGTGATCGAGATGGTGGAGATCGGCGCCGGCGGCGGGTCGATCGCCCATGTCGATTCGATGGGCCGCATCGGCGTCGGCCCGGAAAGCGCGGGTGCCGATCCGGGCCCGGCCTGCTACGGCCGTGGTGGCACCCATCCGGCGGTGACGGACGCCAATCTGTCACTGGGGCGTTACGATCCGGCCCGTTTCGCTGGCGGCTCGATGAAGCTGGAAGTCGGCGCCGCGCATGATGCGTTGCTCACCGATGTCGGTGCGAAACTAGGGCTGACCGCCGAACTGGCGGCGCTGGGCGTGGTGGAAATGGTCGATGAGAACATGGCCAACGCCGCCCGCGTTCACGCGATCGAGTCCGGCAAGACCTACGAAGGCCGTACGCTGATCGCGTTCGGCGGCGGCGGCCCGGTCCACGCCTGCCGGGTGGCGGAGAAAGTCGGCATCAACCGCGTGCTGGTGCCGTCCGGTGCCGGTGTCGGCAGCGCCATCGGCTTCCTGCGCGCGCCGGTCGGGTATGAGGTCGTCCGCAGCCTGTATCAGCGTTTTTCCACGTTCGACGTGGCGGCGGTGAACGATCTGCTGGACGACATGCGTGTCGAAGCCGAAACGGCGGTGGCGAAAGGCAGCTTCGGCGCCCCCACGGTCGAGACCCGCACCGCGTATATGCGCTATGTCGGACAAGGCCACGAAATCCCCGTCCCGCTGCCGAACCAAACGCTCGGCACAGCCGACATCGCCCTGATCCGAGACCGTTACGACACCGAATATGCCCGCTTCTTCGACCGCCCCGTCCCCGGATCGGATGTCGAGATCATGAGCTACGCCGTGGTCGTTACCACCGTAACGGACGACGTGACCCCACCGCCGCGATCCGGCGATCTGTTCACGACCGAGGCGATGCCGGTTCGGACGCAACTGGTCCGCGACACCACGACCGGAGCCGTCTCACCCTGGGCGATCCACGACCGTACCACCCTTGCCCCATGGGCCAGCATCCCTGGCCCGGCGATCGTCACGGAAGACGAAACATCCACCCTGATCGGCCCCGGCTGGACGGCGGTGGTGAATGGGCTTGGGTATATCGAGATGACCCGTGCCGCCTGACCATGGATATCCGGACACCGCCCGTTCAACCAGCGGAAACCAACAGATTCGCGAACGGGTTGCGTATCGTCGTCCCTCGCCAGGTAAAGCCGTCTTGCATGTCCTCGGAAAACAGCCAGCGGCATCCCGAACCGGCAGCGGCGGCGAGCATAATCGCGTCCCACATCGAGAACTGATGGCTGGTCGCCAATTCCATCGCGTCGAGCAGCACGCTCGACGAAGTGTCGGCGACCAGACAGGCATCGTGCCAGCCCAGTACGGCGTTCCTCACCTCGGCCGCGGGACGCCGGGCCTTGCGGGTCAGGACAGTGAACAATTCAGCCAGTGCTTGCGCCGGAATGATGATATCGTCCGCCTCCAGATCGCGAAGAATCCGCATGGCAAGCGCCTGGCGCTCCACCCCATTTACCCCTTCGGCATAGACGAGGATGTTCGTGTCCAGGGCGATCCGCACCACTCAGCGCCCATACAGTTCGTCGCGCGTCCAAGGACCGATGTCGATGGCGGATTGCGCCCCGAGGCGCTGCATCAAAGTGGCACGCGCGGTCGCCCGAGCGGCGTCGGCGTCATTGCAGGGGACGATGCGGGCGACGGGCTTGCCATGCGCGGTCACCACATAGGAACGGCCGTCGCGAACCTCTCGCAGAAGGTGCGAGAAGCGACGATTCGCCTCCGCGGCGGAAATTGCCCGGTCCATCACGGTCCTCAATGTAGTGAATTACACTATATATTCATCCTCCCAGGTCTTGCAAACGGAATGCTTGCGCGTTGCGCGAGCGCGCCCCTCCAACCGATCCAGCACCAGCAGGCGTAGCCCCATGTCACACGAAACCAACGCCCTCGCCCAGATCCACCGCCAGATCATGTGGAACCGCCTGATCGCCGTCGTGGAGGAACAGGCGCAGATCATGATCCGCACCGCATTCTCCACCACCGTCCGCGAAGCCGGAGACCTGTCTGCCGGCATCTTCGACCTGCACGGCCGCATGATGGCGCAAGCCGTCACCGGCACCCCCGGCCACGTCAACTCCATGGCCGAATCCGTGGGACATTTCATGAAGAAATTCCCCGTCGCCGCCATGCGCCAAGGCGACCACTACATCACCAACGACCACTGGCTCGGTACCGGCCACCTGCACGACCTCACCGTCGTCACCCCCGCCTTCCACGACGGCAAGATCGTCGGCCTGTTCGCCAACACCGCCCACGTCATCGACATCGGCGGCCTCGGCATGGGACCGGAGGGACGCTCGGTTTACGAAGAAGGGATGTATATCCCCATCGTCAAATGCTTCGACCAGAACCAGCCAAACGAAACGTTCTTCGACTTCATCCGCGCCGGCTCCCGCCTGCCGGTCGAACTGGAAGGCGACATCTACTCGCTGTGCGCCTGCAACGATGCCGGCGCCAAGCGCCTGGTCGAGATGATGGACGAATTCGAAATGACCAGCCTCGACACGCTGGCCGGCTTCATCTTCGAAAGCTCCCACCGCGCCACCCTGATCGAAATCGCCAAAATCCCGCGCGGCACCTATCAGAACGAAATCTACTCCGACGGCTACGAGGAACCTGTCCGCCTAGCCGCCTCCATGGAAATTCTTGAAGACGGCATCGAGGTCGATTTCACCGGCACGTCCGGCCTGTCCTCACGCGGCATCAACGTCCCGCCCGCCTACTGCCGAGCCTATTCGTGCTTCGGCATCAAATGCGTGGTGGCGCCGGAAATCCCCAACAACTGGGCCTCCCTCGCGCCGTTCCGGATGAAAATCCCCGATGGCTGCATCCTCAACGCCCCGCACCCCTACCCCGTCTCCGTCCGCCACGTCATCGGCCACCTGCTGCCCGACCTGATGATGGGCTGCCTGCACCAGGCGGTCCCCGAACGTGTCACCGCCGAGGGTGCTTCCTCCCTGTGGAATCCGCCGTTGCGCGGCGGCGGCGCCATCTCCGGCCAGGCCCGCCACAACAAGCCGGTTATCAGCGATTTCGAGATCATAACGTTCAACTCCGGCGGCACCGGCGCGCGACCGAACCGGGACGGGCTGAACGCCACCGCCTTCCCATCCGGTGTCCGCACCATGCCGGTAGAGGCAACCGAGAACGTCGCCCCCATCGTCATCTGGCGCAAGGAACTGAAGCCCGACTCAGGCGGTGCCGGCCACACCCGCGGCGGTGTCGGCCAGATCATGGAGATCGCCACCAAGGGCGACCTGGAATTCGCCGTCAACGCCAGTTTCGACCGCGTGGCCAATGCCCCCCGCGGGCGTGAGGGCGGCCTGGACGGCGGCGCCGGCCGCGTCACCCAGAAATCCGGCAAACACCTGCGCACCAAGGGCCTGCAGGTCATCCCCGACGGCGACCGCCTTGTGCTGGAACTGCCCGGCGGCGCCGGCATGGGCGATCCCACCACACGCGACCCCGCTTTGGTCGCCCGCGACGTCCGCGACGGCCTGGTGTCGCCGGCCAATGCCCGGGCCCACTATCGCGTCGTCGTAACGGACTCCGGCACGCTGGATGGGGTCGCCACCCAAGCCCTCCGCGCCTGATCCAGACAGCGGCGCGACCGACCAAATATCAAACGACAACGCGAGCCATCGGAATGGTTGCTCGCGTCCTTCCTCATGCCGTAGAAAGGGTTACCAATAATTAAGAACGGCCCGAACACGTCGGCGATCAGCCGCCCAAGGGCCAAACGGGGAGACTTGCATGGAAGACGCCATCGAAAAATCGGCGATGCGTAAAATCTATATCCGGCTGCTGCCGTTCGCGGTGCTGACTTATTTTCTTGCCTATGTCGACCGCATCAACGTCAGCTTCGCCGGACTGACGATGCGCGGCGACCTGCATATGTCGGCCACGGCATTCGGTTTCGCCGTCGGCACATTCTACTGGGGCTATTTCATCTTCGAGGTCCCCAGCAACATCGTTCTCGAGAAAATCGGTGCCAGGATCTGGATCGCCCGGATCATGATCACCTGGGGCATCTTCGCCGGGCTCACCGCGACGGTGACAGGCTCGACCAGCTTCGGCATCGTCCGCTTCCTTTTGGGCGCCTCCGAGGCCGGTTTCTTCCCCGGGATCATTCTCTACTTCACTTACTGGTTCCCCTCCTACCACCACGCCCGGATCGTTTCGGCGTTCCTGGTCGGCCTGCCCGTCGCGGTCGCCGTGGGTGCGCCGATTTCCACCGCCATCCTGGGTCTCAACGGCCTCTTCGGCCTCAGCGGCTGGCAGTTGATGTATATCGCCGAGGCCATACCCACCGTCCTGATCGGTGTCCTGACATTGTTCGTGATGACCGACCGGCCGGAGCAGGCGAAATTCCTCACCGAGGCCGAAAAGCACTGGCTGACCACCAAGCTGGCATCCGAACGCAAGGCCAAGGAAGCGGTCAAGACCTTCGGCATGATACAGGCGATGTTCGATCCCAAGGTGATGCTGCTGTCGCTGAACTATTTCGGCATCGTGGTCGCCAGCCTGGGCGTGCTGATCTTCGTCCCGCAGATCATCAAGTCCATCGGCAACAGCGGCAACATGGCGGTCGGCTGGCTGACCATGATCCCCTATATCTGCGGCACCGTCTCGCTGGTTGTGTGGGGCCGCATCTCCGACCGCATGCACGAACGGCGCTACAACCTGCTGGGCGCGTGCCTGCTGGCCGCCGTGGGGCTGTTCATTGCCGGCTATATGATGGGCACGTGGTGGTCCATGGTGGGCCTGTCGCTCGCGACAATGGGCTTCTACGGCACCAAGGGGCCGTTCTGGGCGATGCCGCCGATGTTCCTGACCGGCACGGCGGCGGCGGCCACGATCGCCTGGATCAACTCGATCGGCAATCTCGGTGGCTTCTTCGGCCCCTGGTATGTCGGCGTCATGAAGGACGTCACCGGCAGCTACGCCGGCGGCCTGTATGGCCTGGCGCTGCTGTGCCTGATCTCCGCCCTCGTCTGCGCCTTCTTCCTCAACATCCGCGACGCGACCCGCACCAGTGCCGAGCTGGTGGGAACGCAGGCGGACTGAACCCGGTGGCGGGACGGTCCGTCACCGTCCCGCCCACAGCGGCGAAAAGAAAATCGCCACATTGCACGCGAACCCGACCGACCACGCCATCGACCGCAAGCTGGGACGATCGCCAAGATACAGCAGCACGTAGACGATCCGAACCACCAGGAACGCCACCGCCAGCGCATCCACCTTGCCCTGCGGCACTGCCCGCATCTCCGCCAGGATCACCGAGGCGGCGAACAGCGGAAACGCCTCGAACCCGTTCTGGTGCGCCCCCAGCGAACGGGTCCGCAGCCCAGGCGTGAAGAATCGCGGATCGCGCGGGCTGCCGTTGTCGTACTCCCCCCGCCCGCTCAGCTTCGCCGGCATGATCGACAGGATCGTGAGGACCACGCTCCCAAGCAGGCACAGTTCGGCGATGGTCATGGCGTCACGCTCCGCTTAAACTGGCGTCTCTATTCCACCAACGAGACGGACGGAACAACCCCATGGCCTTGCGCTGCGACCTGATCATTCGAAACGCGACCGTATTCGACGGCTTGGGCAACCCGCGCGTCATCACCGATGTCGGCGTCACCGGCGATCGCATCGTGGCGGTCGGCGACCTGGAGGCGGAGGAAGCCGATCGTGACGTCGATGCCGACGGCCTGGCCCTCGCCCCCGGCTTCATCGACGCCCACACGCACGACGACCGGGCGGTGCTGTGCGGACCGGAATGCATGCTGTGCAAGATGTCGCAGGGCGTCACCACCGTCGTCGTCGGCAACTGCGGGATTTCCCTGTCCCCGGTCCGCATGAAGTCCCGCCCCGTGCCGCCGCTCGACCTGCTGGGCGACGAATCCTGGTTCGCCTACGACAGTTTCGGCGAGTATGCCGACCGCCTGAAACGCGACCCCTCGCCGGTCAACACCTACGCCCTGATCGGCCACATGTCGCTCCGCGTCGAGGCCATGAACGGCGACACCCAGCGCGCCGCCACCGACAAGGAAGCTGCCCACATGCAGGCCCGCCTGCGCCAGGCGCTGGCCGAGGGTGCCTCCGGCTTCTCCACCGGCCTCTACTACCCGCCCAACATGATGGCCCCCACCGATGAGGTCATCGCCGTCGCC
>DATAZJ010000243.1:0-11342 GCA_036272115.1 Rhodopila sp.
GCCAGCGCTCCGCTGGTGACGGCGGCGCTTAGGGCGGCGAGAGAAGACAGGAAAAGAGATGATTTCACAAAATTAGCCCTGAACACATCCATATTTTGATGTGACACTAGAACTATTGGGCCTTGTCGACAAGAGTTTGTACGGGATCGTCCAAAAATGCGGCCAAGATTCGATTTATACGCGTGAACGATACCCAAGGCGCGAGGATAGTCCGGTCATGATGGTGGGGTAGGTCCCTACGGAACATGCAAACCAGTGATATGGGCGTCATGACCTGGCGCGGCGGCCTGGGTGTGGGTGCATCGCGATCCGGCCCGGGCGCGTATCGAACGTGGCGTGGAAACCCTTGGTCGCCGCCGGCTGTGGTAGCGGATAGAGTACTTTTGCCTTGATCCGGTTATTCCGCGCCGGAGCTGTAATTTTATTCCACAGTAACGGACTTCGCCAGGTTCCGCGGCTGGTCCACGTCGGTGCCTTTCAGCACCGCGACCTGGTAGGCCAGCATCTGCACGGGGATCGCATACAGGATGGGGGCGACGAACGGATCGACCGCCGGCAGGATCACCGTTTCCGCGGCGATGCCTTTCAGCTTGGCCGCGCCTGCCGCGTCGCTGAACACGACCACCTGGCCGCCACGCGCCGCGG
Organism: Rhodopila sp.; assembly: GCA_036272115.1. Classification (GTDB taxonomy): domain Bacteria; phylum Pseudomonadota; class Alphaproteobacteria; order Acetobacterales; family Acetobacteraceae; genus Rhodopila. Next base: position 646 of record DATAZJ010000243.1, read on the forward strand.
CTTCCTGCAGGTTGGACGCGGTCTTCTCGAACAGCGGGCCGGACGGGGCGATGGCGATCACCGGCACCGCCGGGTCGATCAGCGCGATCGGTCCGTGCTTCATTTCCCCGGCGGCATAGCCCTCGGCGTGGATATAGCTGATTTCCTTCAGTTTCAGCGCGCCCTCCAGGGCGATGGGGAAACAGTTGCCACGCCCCAGGAACAGCACGTCGCGGGCTTTGGAGACGCGGTGCGCGACGGCATGCAGGGCCGCCTCGTTCTCCAGTATTTCCGCCGCCCGGCCCGGCACCTCCAGCAGGGCGGCGGTCATGGCGGCTTCCTGGTCGGGACCGATGGCGCCGGTGGCTCGGCCGGCGGCGATCGCCAGGCAGGCCAGCACCGATAACTGCGCGGTAAACGCCTTGGTGCTGGCGACGCCGATTTCCGGGCCGGCAACGGTTTCCAGCACCGCGTCGCTCTCACGCGCCATGGTGCTTTCGGGGACGTTCAGGATGGACAGAACGTGCTGCCCCTGTTCGCGCATATAGCGCAGCGCCGCCAAGGTGTCCGCGGTTTCACCCGATTGGGACACCAGCAGACCAAGACCGCCTTTCGGCATCGGCGGGGTGCGGTAGCGGAACTCGCTGGCGACGTCGCCATCGGTGGGGATGCGGGAGATCGCCTCGAACCACCAGCGTCCGACCAGTCCGGCATAGAAGGCACTGCCACAGGCGCTCATGGTAATGCGGGACACGTCGCGGAAGTCGATGCCGAGATCGGGGAGTGCGACCGCTCGGCTTGCCGGGCTGACCATCTGGTGCAGAGTGTCACCGATCACCGCAGGGTGCTCGTGCAGTTCCTTTTCCATGAAATGGCGGAAATTGCCCTTGCCGATGGCGGCGCCGGTGGCTCTTGTCTCCTTGATGTCCCGCTGTACCGGGTTGCCGTCGATGTCGAAGAATTTCGCGCCCTGGCGATCGACGACGGTCCAGTCGCCATCGCGGAGGTAGGCGATTTTGCGGGTCAGCGGGGCGAGCGCCAGGGCATCGGACCCGACGAACATCTCGTCATCGCCGAAGCCGACCGCGAGCGGTGCGCCGTGCTGGGCGCCGACGATCAGTTCGGGGTGGCCGGCGAAGATCATCGCCAGCGCATAGGCACCTTCCAGGCGGCGAAGGGCGGCGCCCGCCGCCTCGATCGGCGGCATGCCGCGTTTCAGGTGCAGATCGACAAGCTGGGCGACCGTTTCGGTGTCGGTTTCGGTGTTGAATTCCTGGCCCTCGGCTTCCAGTTCGGCGCGTAGTTCGGCGTGGTTCTCGATGATGCCGTTGTGCACCAGGGAGACGCGGGCGGTGCCGTGCGGGTGGGCGTTGCTCTCGGTGGGCGCACCGTGGGTGGCCCAACGGGTGTGGCCGATGCCGATGCTGCCGGGCAGCGCCTGCCGATCCAGCACCGCGGCAAGATTGCCCAGCTTGCCCTCGGCGCGACGGCGGGCAATGGCGCCGTCCACCAGGGTGGCGATGCCGGCGCTGTCATAGCCGCGGTATTCCAGCCGCCGCAGCGCATCCAGGACGATGGGTGCGGCGGGACGCGCGCCGATAACCCCGACAATGCCACACATTCAGTTGGTTCCCTTCAAAGCCGCTTTTGCCGCGGCGCCCGCCGCCCGAAGTTCGATCGCCCGGCCGGGCTTCTGCACCTGCCGGCCGCGTGCCAGTGCCAGCGCTTCGGGGGCGATGTCGTCGGTGATGACGCTGCCGGCGGCGATGATTGCGCCGTCGCCCACCGTGACCGGGGCGACCAGGGCGGTGTCAGAGCCGACGAACACGTGCGCGCCGATGGTGGTGCGATGCTTGTTGTAGCCGTCGTAGTTACAGGTGATCGTGCCGGCGCCGATATTGGTGCCGGTGCCGACCGAGGCGTCACCGATATAACTGAGATGATTGGCCTTCACGCCGGATGCAAGGTGCGCGGCCTTGATCTCCACGAAGTTGCCGACATGGACATCGTTGTCGAGCGTGGCGCCGGGGCGCAGTCGGGCGAAGGGGCCGATGATGCAGTTGGCGCCGATAGTTGCATCCTCGATATGGCTGAACGCGCGGATGGTGACGCGTTCGGCGACCGAGACGTTGGGGCCGAAGAATACGTTCGGCTCGATCGTGACGTCGGCGGACAGTTTCGTGTCGGCGGACAGGAAGACCGAGGCGGGGTCGATCATCGTTACCCCGGCGTCCATTGCCGCATCGCGCAGCCAGGTTTGCAGCACCGCCTCGGCACGGGCGAGTTCGGCGCGGGAGTTGACGCCGCCGAGTTCCTCGGCCGGGGCTTCCACCGCCAGGACGGAGCGGCCGTCGGTTCGGGCCAGCGCCACGACGTCGGTGAGGTAATATTCCTTCTTGGCATTGTCGTCGCGGACGTCGTGCAGCCAGCGCAGCATCTCGGGTGCGCTGCCGCAGAGAACGCCGGCGTTGCAGAGATTGACCATCCGTTCGGTCGGCGACGCGTCGGCGGCTTCGACGATGCGGGAGACGAGGCTGTCGGCGCCGACGATCACCCGGCCGTAGTTGCCGGGTTCGGTGGTGCGGAATGCCAGCAGGGACAGGCGCAGCGGGGCGTGGCTTTTCAGCAGGCGTTGCAGGGTGGCCGGGCGGATCAGCGGGTTGTCGGCGTACAGGACCGCGACTTCTCCGTCACCGAAGTGTTCGGCGGCCTGCAGCGCGGCGTGCGCGGTGCCCAGGCGGTCGTGCTGGACGACGCAGGTGTGCGGTTCGGCTTCCTTGCGCACGGCCTCCATGCCGGGGCCGAGGACGACGACGATGCGGTCGAACACGGCCTCGCAACTGCTGAGCAGATGACGCAGCATCGATCGGCCGGCCAGCTTGTGCAGCGTCTTCGGCAGTGACGACTTCATCCGTGTACCCTGGCCGGCGGCCAGGATGATCGCGGTTGCTGACATGCTTGGTTCCTGCATCGTTCGGGGGTTGGCGTAGCGGCGCGCATAGAGCCGTGTCAAAGTCCGCGTTATGCTACCGGTTCAATTCGCGTTTCGGAGTGCAACATAGTGGTTCGGACCCTGCTGTTCGATCTGGATGGAACCTTGGTCGACACCGTGCCGGACCTGGCGGCCGCAGTGAACCGGCTGATGGGCGCGCGGGGATTGGACGTGTTTGCCCCTCCGGAGGTCGCGGCGATGGTCGGCGACGGTGTGTCCGTGCTGGTGGCCAGAGCGTTCGCGGCTCGGGGTCGCGAGATGGACGCGGGGGCGGTGGCCGAGTTGACCGCGGATTATACGGCCCATGTCGCAGTGGAGAGCGTGCTTTATCCCGGGGTGCTGGCCGCGCTTGGCGGTCTGGCGGGCAGCGGTTGGCGGCTGGCGGTGTGCACCAACAAACCGGAAAAAGCGGCGGCGGGGCTGCTGGAGGCGCTGGGGGTGCTGCCGCTGCTATGTGCCGTCGGCGGCGGCGACACGTTTCCCACGCGCAAACCCGACCCGGCGCATTTGCTGAGCACGCTGTCCCGGGCGGGCGGGCGGCCGGACGCGGCGGTGATGGTGGGTGACCACCATAACGATGTGTTGGCGGGGCGGGCGGCGGGCGTGCCGACGATCTTCGCCGCCTGGGGATACGGTCCGGCGCGGATGGCGGAAGGCAGCGCGGCGATTGCCCGGAACATTGCCGAGGCGGCGGCGATCGCCGGGCGGTTGCTGCCGGATTAGTGCTTCCGCAGGTGCCTTCCAACATCGAAGTGTGACGAAAGCCGGCGAAGGACAAAGCGATGCAGGATTTTCGCAATCCCGGGGGCGACCCGAACCGAGGTTCGGCAGCAGGGCATCCGCTTGACCGGGTCATCTGGCATGCCCTGACAGGTGTTCAGCAGGCTTGGGCGCAGGGCGACGGTCGGGTTCGGCGGTATCTGGCCGCGGTCGCGCCGTTTGCCGCGATCGAGGATACGGAGCCGGCGTCATGGCGGTCGCTCCTGCCGCTGATCGGGGCGGAGGAACCGGTGGCACTGCTCAATCCCGAGGCGCCTCGGGTTCCAGCGGATTTTTCGGTCGTGCGGCGTGATTTGGTCGAGCAGATGGTGATGGAAGGTGCGGGGGCAACGTCCACGGCGGCGATCGAGCCGCTGGGCGCTGGCGATGTCGGCAAAATGCTGGCGCTGACCGCGGCGACGCAGCCCGGGCCGTTTGCTGCGCGGACGATCGAACTGGGGCGGTACCTCGGCATCCGGCGGAATGGCGCGCTGGCCGCGATGGCGGGCGAGCGTATTCGCCTGGACGGCTTCACCGAGGTCAGCGCGGTGTGCGTGCATCCCGATCATCGCGGACAGGGTTATGCGGCCGAACTCATCCTGGCGCTGACGGCGTCGATCGCGGCGCGGTCGGAAACGCCGATCCTGCATGTCTTCAGCTCCAATGCCCCGGCAATCGCGCTGTACCGCAAGCTGGGCTTTACATCGCGCCGGCAGCTCCATCTGACGGTGCTGGGCCGAGCGGCCGATGCATCCGGCCGACGGCCTTCGCGCAATAGCTGACTTACCCACATTGCCGGAAGCGGGTGGAGATCAGCCTGTTTGCCATGGCAGCATGCGGCGCAGTGTCGCGTCGCGCAGCACGAAATGATGGAACAGGGCGGCGGCACTATGCACGCCAGCGACAATCAGCACGGCATTGGCCGCCAAGGCATGCCAACTGCCGATCTGATGAACGAAAGGGCGGTCGCCGGGATGCCATTGCGGCACGGTCAACAGGTTGTACACGGAATCGCCCCGCGCCCAGACATTGAGAATGCCCAGCGTGACCGTCACCAGAAGCAGCACGTACAGCAGCCAATGCGTGGCGCGCGCGATGACCAGCATCACGCCTTGCTGCAAGGCAGGCAGCATGCCGCCTCGGGTCAATCGCCACACCAGCCGGACGATCAGCACTACGCCGAGGATGACGCCCAGTGTCATATGTATCGACCGGTAGTCCACGCGCGCCGCGCCCTTCGGGGCGAAGTCAATGGTCTGGCCGATTGTCCATAGCGCAACCACCAGCAGCGCGGTCAGCCAGTGCAACAAGATCGTTGTGTGTGCATGGCGCAAGCCCTGCGTCGCAGCGGGTTCTCTGGCAACGGACACCGGCATTGGAACTCCTCAAGCGGAAGTCTCTCCGCACGCACGCATTGCTGACACCTACCAGGGACGTGGTCCCACAACCCCTCCCATTATGCGCGGTTGGGCGCGGGTGAGAAATCCGGGCCAGGCGCAGCGGTCGCGTTGGGGTTGGGATCGGACGAACCCTCACGCGTGTGATGGTTCGTCCGATCGTGTCCGGTCAGGCCTCGCCCACGCAGTCCAGCATGGCGGCGGCCAGGGCGTCGGCGGGGGATTTGCCGCCCCAGAGGACGAACTGGAAGGCGGGGTAGAACCGCTCACATTCGGTCAGGGCGATATCGACCAGGTCTTCCAGGCTCTCCGCCGAGGCACCCTGGGCGCCGCGCAGCAGGACGGCGTGGCGGAAAACCGGGTTGCCGTTGTCACCTTCCAGGCCGAAATGGCCCAGCCACAGCTTTTCGTTGGCCAGGGCGAGCAGTTCATACAGGATGCCTCGCTGCTTTTCCGGCACCTTCAGGTCGAAGGCGCAGGTAAAGTGCATCACGCTGATTTCATGCGACCAGTTGAAAAACAGGCCGTAGTCGCACCAGTGTCCCGGGGCCTGGGCGGCCATTTCGGAGTCACTGCGGCGGTCGAATTCCCATTCATTCGCGGCGACGATCTGCTCCATCATATCGAGGGGATTGGCGGCGTTGTCCAACGACGTGGTCAGCGATGCTGACATGCGGGGTCTCCCGTTAGAGAGGAAGGCCGAGCGTGGCCTTCACCCCCAGGACAGTGTCGAAGCCGGAACGCTTGCCCGGTGGTTCGGAGTCGCCCGGAGTTGGCCACCGGTCGAGCCTATCCACGTGTTCGCACGCGCCGCAAGTGGGATAAGCCGTTTTTCGGGAAACGGATTGTGTCTTTTTTTCCACAAATTAGTTACATCCGGGTGAACGCGGGGGCTGGGGATCACACGTCGGCAGGTGGAATGGCGTCGGGATCGGGTGATTCCAGCGCGGCCAGACGGGCCTCGATCGCGGTCAGGCGGATTTCCACCGCGGCGAGCTTGGCCTCGGCGGCTTCCTGCCCGGCGCGGGCGTTCGCGGCGAGTTCCTGGATCGCCTCCAGTTCTTCCCGCCGCACCAGGTCGAGGCGCTGGATCAGGTCGTCGGTGCGGGCGCGCACCATGGCCTCGGCTTCTTCTCGAAGGCCGGCCAGGGCGGAGATCGCGCCGCCGGCCACCCCGGCGATGTCATCAAAAAATTTTGGCCGATCGCTCATGGCTTGGGTACTCCTGGTTCGAAGGCGGCTTCCGCGCCCGACGTTCGGCACGTATATATCGCGCCCATGATCCTGATAACTGGCGGCGCCGGCTTCATCGGCTCCAACCTGCAAGCGACGCTGGCGCGGCGCGGGCGGGAAACCGTGGTCGTCGACACCCTGGGCAGCGACGGCAAATGGCGCAACCTGGCAAAGCATCCGCCGACGCGCATCGTTCACCCCGACGACCTGGAAGCGTTCCTCGAACGACGCCCCGCGGTGGAGATGGTGTTCCACCTGGGGGCCGTCAGCGAGACGACGGCGGTAGACGGCGATCACACCTGGGCGACCAATGTCGAACTCAGCCGGCGGTTGTGGGAATGGTGCGCGGATCGCGACGTGCGGATGGTCTATGCGTCCTCGGCGGCGACGTACGGGGATGGGGCAAAGGGGTTCGACGATGATTTCTCGCTGGCCGCGCTCGAGAGCTTGCGGCCGCTGAACCTGTACGGCTGGACCAAGCACGCCTTCGACCTGCTGGTGGCGCGAACGCTGCTGACCCGGCGGGAGCGGCCGCCGCAATGGGCGGGGCTGAAGTTCTTCAACGTCTACGGGCCGAACGAGTACCACAAGGGCAAGATGATCTCCGTGGTGAAGGTCAAGCACGACGAGGTCGCGGCCGGCGGCCCGGCCAGGTTGTTCAAGTCCGACCAGCCGGGGCTGCCGGACGGGGCGCAGGCGCGCGACTTCATCTGGGTGGGCGACGTGGTCGACGTGATGCTGTGGCTGATGGAAACCCCGTCGGTCAGCGGGCTGTTCAATCTGGGGACCGGACGCGCCCGGACTTATCTGGACCTGGCGCATGCGGTGTCGGATGCGGCCGGCAAGCCTCGCCAGGTGGAGTTCATCGACATGCCGGCCAGTTTGCGCGGGCAGTACCAGTCGTTCACCCAGGCGCCGATGGACCGGCTGCGCAAGGCGGGCTACGCCGGGCAGTTCACCCCGCTGGAAGAAGGTGTCCGGCGCTACGTGCAGAGCCACCTGTCCGGGACCGATCCTTTCGTATGACTCACGTTCTGCTGTTTCCCCAGTTCGACCCGGTCATCGTCCAGATCGGGCCGTTGAGCATACGATGGTACGCGTTGGCCTACATAACCGCGCTGGTCGTGGGCTGGCGGCTGGTGCGGCGATTTGTGCGGCTGGCGCCGGTCGTCGCCACGCCGTTGCAGGTAGATGATTTCCTGACCTGGGCGACGCTTGGCGTCGTGTTGGGCGGGCGGCTGGGTTATGTGCTGTTCTACCAGCCGTCGGTCTACTTCGCCCATCCGGCGTTGATCCTGGCCGTGTGGGAAGGCGGCATGAGCTTCCATGGCGGCATGCTGGGGGTCGCCATCGCGATCATCGTGTTCTGCCGCCGCAACGCGATCCCGCTGTTCGGCTTCGCCGACCGGATCGCGATCGTGGCGCCGATCGGGCTGGGGCTTGGCCGCTGCGCGAATTTCATCAACGGTGAGCTCTGGGGCCGACCGGCACCGTTGTGGTGGCCCGGCGCGATGGTGTTCCCCTATGCAACGCCGGCGGCGCATCCCTCGATGGCGACGTATGACGCGCTGAAGCAGACAGTGTGCTCCGGGCTGCTGCCGGCGCAATGCGTGCCGCGCTATCCCAGTGAGTTGTATGAGGCGCTGCTGGAAGGCGTCATCCTGTTCGCCGTGATGTTCGTGCTGTCCCGGCGGGAGAGTCTGCGGGAACGGTTTGGTCTGCTGACAGGGGTTTTCCTCGCTGGTTACGCTGTCGCTCGGATCACCGCGGAATGTTTCCGGGAGCCGGACTCCTTTCTGGGATTTTTATCGTTCGGCACCACGATGGGGCAGATCCTGTCGGTCCCGATGCTGTTGGCGGGGCTGTGGCTGATCATCCGGGCGCGTCCGGCAAGGCGCGCGCCGGCGTCATGACGGGCGGAGACGGGCAGCCGGAGCGGCTGGACCGGTTCATGGGCCGAGCGAACGCGATTTATTACGCGGTGCATGATCCGTTTGCAGATTTTACCACGTCGCCCGAGATCAGCCAGGTGTTCGGGGAAATCCTCGGGCTGTGGGCGACTGTGAGCTGGCAGGCCCTGGGACGGCCGAATCCGGTGGCGCTGGTGGAGGCCGGGCCCGGCCGGGGCACGCTGATGGCGGACGCGCTGCGGGCGGTGCGGCGGGTTGCGCCGGATTTCGCCGCCGCGCTGGGCGTGCATCTGATCGAGACGTCGCCTCGGCTGCGGGCGGCGCAGGCGGCGCGGGTGCCGGACGCGACATGGCACGACAGCCTGGCGAGCGTGCCGGCAGGACCGATGATCCTGCTGGCCAACGAATTCCTGGACGCACTGCCGATCCGCCAGTTTGTGCGACGGGGGGCCGGATGGACGGAGCGGTTCGTCGCCGCGGACCGATGGGTGGAGTTGGCGGCGGACGAGGCGGCGGTGCCCCCGGGGCGGGCAGCGGGCGAAGGCGACATCGTGGAGGTGAATGAACCGGCTCGGTCGTTCGTAAGTGACCTGGCCGCTCGCGCCGTTCGGGACGCGGGGATTGGGCTGTTTCTGGATTATGGGCCGGCCCGCAGCGCCGCGGGGGACAGCTTGCAGGCCCTGGCACAGAAGCGGCCGGTCGATCCGCTGGGGCATGCGGGGTCGGCCGATCTGACGGCGCATGTGGATTTTGCCGACCTCGCACAGGTGGCGCGGGACGGTGGTGCCGATGTGCGGGGACCTGTGCCGCAGGGGCCGTTCCTGGCGGCACTTGGGTTGTTCCAGCGCACCCAACGGCTGGCACACGGGCGGACGGCGGCCGAGGGCGCGACGCTGATGGCGGCGGCCAAGCGGCTGGCGGAACCGGCCGCGATGGGGCATCTGTTCAAGGTGATGGCGGTGTGTTCACCGTCCTGCGCGGCGCTGCCGGGCCTGGCGTAGACGTCCCGCATCGCCGCGTCCGGTGTTCATGTGAAAGGTTGCGTCATGCTCCCTGCCCTGTTCGTCAGCCATGGATCGCCGATGCTGGCGCTGACTGACTGCCCCGCGCGGGATTTTTTACGCGGATTGGGCCGCTCGATCGGGCGCCCAAGCGCCATTCTGGTGGCGTCGGCGCATTGGGAGACGCGGGTGCCGGCGCTCAATGCGGTGGCACGAAATGCGACAATTCACGATTTCCACGGGTTCCCGCCGGCATTGTTCGCGATGCGGTATGAGCCGCCCGGTGCGCCCGACCTGGCTCGGCAAGCGGCGGGGCTGCTGGCGGCGGCGGGGTTCGAGACCGGGATCGACACCGAACGGGGGTTGGATCATGGCGCCTGGGTGCCGCTGTCGCTGATGTATCCGGACGCGGATATTTCGGTGCTGCAGGTGGGAATTCAATCGGCGCTCGATCCGGCGCATCACTGGCGGGTTGGGCGGGCGCTAAAACCCTTACGCAATGAGAACGTATTGGTGATGGGGTCGGGATCGTTCACGCATGATCTGTCGCGGTTGCGGCGCGGGGTAGTGGACGGCGAGCAGCCGGACGACGTCATTGCGTTCGCCGATTGGTTCGACGCGGCGATCGGCGAGGGACGCGTGGCGGATCTGCTGGCGTACCGGACGCGCGCACCGTACGCGGTGCGGCAGCATCCGACAGATGAGCATCTGCTGCCGCTGTACGTCGCGCTGGGTGCCGGCGGCGAGGCGGTTTCAGCCGAGCGGCTGCATTGTTCGGCGACGTATTCGAGTTTGCGAATGGATGCCTATGCGTTCCGGTAGGGTCTGATTACGCCTGAAACAATCAAGGTGGCGGGGCGGTTCGGGCCCGGAAACGCTCAATGGGCTGCGCGGCGGACCGTGACATAGGCCAGCCTGCCGCGGATCGCGACGTCATGCGGGGCGAGTTCGCCGGCGCGGCGCAACGCGGTCTCGGCGCCCGCCAGATCGCCGGTTTGCAGGCACAGCGCGGCCTGCTGGGCGTATCCTGCCGCTTCGAGCGGCCTGGCGGCGACGGCTTTTTTCGCCCAACGGAACGCGATCGGCATTTTGCCGCGCCGAGCGGTCAGGTCGCTCATGCGCCGCATCAGCGCGGCGTCGGCGGGGGCAAGCTCCAATGCTTGTTTCAGCGCGGCCTCAGCGGCGGGAAAGTCGTCGTAGCGAAGGTACAGGCTTGACAGGTGGGCATGGCCGTTGGGGTCATGTGGCTGGGCCGCCACCGCCCGCGTTGCCCAATTGAACGCCGCCTCGACGTCGCCACGGCGAAGCGCGAGGTCGCTCATGCGCCGCATCAGCGCGGCATCGGCCGGGGCGAGTTCCAAGGCACGGCCAACCGCAGCCTCGGCCGCCGGCAGATCGCCGCGCTGGGCATGGATCGAAGCCAGAT
>DATAZJ010000244.1:0-4414 GCA_036272115.1 Rhodopila sp.
GTCCCTGGCTTGGCATGTACGCCACCGAATCGGAGGAGACGCTGATCGTCGGCGGCCTGGCCGACAACGGTCCGGCGGAGCAGGCGGGTGTGCGCACCGGCGACAAGATCATGACGGTGAATGACGAGGAAATCCCCGATCTCGGCGGGCTGTGGCGCCGCGTCTGGTCGTCCGGCAGCGCCGGCGCCGAGGTCCGCCTGCGGATCGAGCGGGATGGATCGCCCAAGCGGTTGTCCGTCCGGTCGGCGGACCGCGCCAGTTTCCTGAAGACGCCCAGGCTGCACTGACGTGAGCGATGCCGCCAAGCCCAGGCTGCGCGGCGCGATCGTCCCGGTCACGCCGTTCCAGCAGAATTGCGCGATCCTGTGGGACGACGACAGCAAGGTCGGCATGGTGGTCGATCCCGGCGGCGACGTGCCCCGCATCCTGGAAGCCATTGAGCAGACCGGTGCGACTATTGAGAAGATCGTGCTGACGCACGGCCATCTCGACCATGCGGGCGGTGCCGCCGGCCTGCGTGCGATGCTGCGGGCCAGGTCCGGGCTGCCTATCCCGGTGGAAGGCCCCGATCGGCGCGACGAATTCCTGCTGAACGGCATCGCCGAACAGGCCGCCGCCTATGGCTTCGAGGCCAGCAACGTCACCCCGGACCGCTGGCTCGCCGAAGGGGAGACGCTGACGCTGGGACCGCACAGCTTCGACATCCTGCATTGCCCCGGTCACACGCCGGGGTCGCTGGTATTCGTCAACGCGGCGGCTCGGTTCATGCTGGTGGGGGACGTGCTGTTCCAGGGGTCGGTTGGGCGCACCGACTTTGCCTACGGCGACCATGCGGCGCTGATCGACGCCATACGGACGAAACTGCTGCCGCTGGGGGACGATATGACCTTCCTGTGCGGGCACGGGCCGGGCTCGACGATCGGGGCCGAGAAGGCGGGCAATCCATTTCTGCGGTGATCGACGCGGCGCCGGGCTTTGCCGATGCGCTGCGGCGGTTCACCTTTGACGGCACGCCGACCGCCGAGGTCGAGGAAACCGGGCTGCGTTATTTCGTCAACGCGTTCTGGACGGCCGGGCAGCGGCGCGGGCATTCGATTCACGAGATCAGCTATCGGGCCTGTTTCAAATCCCAACTTCCGGCGTTCTTTATCGAGCGACTGACCAGCCCGGGCGACCGGGTGTTCGATCCGTTCTCCGGCCGGGGTACCACCGCTGTCCAGGCAGCGCTGATGGGCCGAACGCCGGCGGCGAACGATGTCAATCCGTTGAGTGCGATGCTGTGCGGGCCTCGGCTCGATCCGCCGTCGCTCGCCGAGATCAGTGGCAGGCTGGGGGAGATCGATCTTTCGGCATCGGTCGCTGATCCGGCGGAGGCTGATCTGCTGGCGTTCTACCATCCTGATACGCTGCGGCGCATTACGGCGTTGCGGGCGTGGCTGCTGGACCGGGGCGACAGGCTGGATTCGGCGGATGCGTGGATCCGGATGGTGGCACTCAACCGGCTGACCGGGCACTCGCCGGGGTTTTTCTCGGTTTATACGATGCCGCCGAACCAGGCAGTGTCCGCCGGGTCTCAGCGCAAGATCAATGAGGCGCGCGGCCAGGTGCCGCCGCCACGCGATATAAAGGCCATTGTCCTGAAGAAGACGAAGGGGCTGCTGGCCGACGGGGTGCCGCCGCCACATCCGCCGGCGATTTTGATGACGGGTCCGGCGGATCACACGCCCGGTTTGGCTGATGCCTCGGTCGATCTGGTCGTGACGTCGCCGCCGTTCCTCGATGTGGTCGATTATGGCGGTGACAACTGGCTGCGCTGCTGGTTCGCAGGCATCGATCCGGCCGCTGTGCGGATTGACCGGCATCGCGATATCGCGGGTTGGGAGGCATTCGTCCGGCGGAGTTTCGGGGAGTTTGCCCGGGTGGTGCGGCCTGGCGGCTTTGTGGCGTTTGAGGTCGGCGAGGTGCGCGGGGGCCGGGTGTTGCTGGAACGGCATGTGACGGCGGCGATCGAGGGGCTGCCGTTCGATGTGCTGGGCGTGATGGTGAACCAGCAGGTCTTCACCAAGACGGCGAACTGCTGGGGGGTGAACAACAATCGCGGCGGGACGAACACGAACCGGATTGTTATGGCGGTTCGGCGTTAGGAAGCCGTCTCGGCGTTATGCCGTTCCCAGCTACCCCGCCACCACCGAACCCGGGAAATGGCATGCCACGCGATGGCCGGTTGCGACCTCCACCAGGGCCGGCGCCTCGGCGGCGCAGCGTGCTGCCGCGGCCGGACAGCGGGTGCGGAAATGGCACCCGGACGGAGGGGTGATCGCGCTTGGGATTTCCCCGCTCAGCAGGATCCGCTTGCGTGCCGCATCAAGCGTGGGGACGGCGGAGATGAGGCTCGCGGTGTAGGGATGCAGCGGGTGGCGGAACAAATCCGCGGCGTTCGCGGTTTCCACCACGCGGCCAAGATACAGCACCACGATCCGGTCGGAGATGTGGCGCACCACCGCCAGATCATGCGCGATGAACAGGTAGGTCAGGCGCAGCCGCTCCTGCAACCCGATCATCAGGTTGATGATTTGCGCCTGGATGTTCACATCCAGCGCCGAGATCGGCTCGTCGCCGACCACGAAATCCGGTTCCACCGCCAGCGCACGCGCGATGGAGATACGTTGGCGCTGCCCGCCGGAGAACTCATGCGGAAACCGCCGAGCCGCCGCCGGCGGCAGTCCCACCAGGTCCAGCAGGGCACCGACCCGGTCGCGTGCGTCCGATGCGTTGCGTGCCAGCCGGTGCAGGCGCAGGGCCCCTGACAGGATCTCGCCCACGTTCATGCGTGGATTGAGCGAGGCATAAGGGTCCTGGAAGATCATCTGCATCCGCCGGCGCAACGGCCGGATCGCCGATTGCGAGGCGTGCGAGATGTCCTGTCCATCGAACAGGATGTGCCCCGCGGTCGGCTCCTCCAACCGCATGACCACGCGCGCCAGCGTGGATTTGCCGCAGCCGGACTCGCCGACCAGGCCGACGGTCTCGCCGGGGAAGACCTCCAGGTCCACGCCATCCACCGCGCGCAGCACCCGTCGCGGCTCCAGGAAGTTGTCGCGTGGCAGTTCGAAGTGCTTGACCAGGCCTTGCACTTGCAGCAGCGGCTTCGGTCCGGCGGGCGGGCGCGATGCGACGGTGGTGGCACGCGCCTGTGGCGGCGCCAGCCGGGTGCCGCCTTGCGTGACCCAGCAGCGCGCACTGCGGCCGGGCGCGATCGGCAGCAACGCCGGGTGTTCCGAACACGCATCGACTGCAAAGGGACAGCGCGCACGGAAACGGCAGCCCTGCGGCCAGGCGCGCGCGTCGGGCGGTTGGCCTTCGATCGTCGCCAGCCGCCGGTCGCCGGTCTCGCTGCCATCCATCCGCGGCGCCGCATGCAGCAGCGCCCAGGTGTAGGGATGCCGGGGATCGGTCAGCAGATCCTGCGGCCGGCCTTCCTCGACCACCTCGCCCGCATACATCACCAGCACGCGGGAGCAGACCGAGGCGATCACGCCCAGATCGTGGCTGATCAGGATCACCGCGGTGCCCAGATCGGCATTCAGCGCGCGCAGCAGGTCGAGGATCTGCGCCTGGATCGTCACATCCAGCGCCGTGGTCGGCTCATCGGCCAGGATCAGCGAGGGTTCGTTGGAAAATCCCATCGCCAGCATCACCCGCTGGCGCATCCCGCCGGAGAACTGGTGCGGCCAGGAATCCAGCACATCCTCCGGCTTGGCGATGCCCATGCGGCTCAACAGCGAAGCCGCTCGGGTCCGCGCCGCGTCCGGCGTGAAGCGATGATGCGCCGTCATCGTCTCGACCAACTGCCGCGAGATGCGGAGCACCGGGTTGAGCGAGGTCATCGGGTCCTGGAACACCATCGCGATCTCGGCACCCCTGACCTCGCGCAGTGCGTTCTCGGACAGCGCCGTGATCTCCCGGCCGGCAAAGCGGATCGAACCGGCAACGATACGGGCCGGCTCCTCCAGCAGGTTCATGATCGACTTCGCCGCGACGCTCTTGCCGGAGCCGGATTCACCGACGATGCCCAAAGTCTCGCCACGGCGGAGGGAAAAACTGACCCCATCAACCGCCCGCACCACGCCGGCGTCGGTAAAGAACCAGGTGCGCAGATCGCTGACCTGCAGCAACGGGTCCGCGTCGTCCTCCGCGTGGTCCCCCGCGTGGTCCCCCGCATCGTCCTCTGGGTCGTTCTCTACGTCGATCATGCTGCTGCCATAAACGCCACATCGTCATGCCGGAGCATGCCGGTATCCACGCCTTGCCTTCGCTCAACAAAAAAGGCGTAGATACCGGCATGCGCCGGCATGACGAAGCGGGACTGAGTGCCACCGGGCATGACGAAACGGGACTGAGTGCCACCCGGCAC
>DATAZJ010000245.1:0-6554 GCA_036272115.1 Rhodopila sp.
TGTCATGGCATCGTTAGCGAACCACCCGGCGAACCGGGACCAGGCCAAGGTGATGAACCGCTACGACATCACCAAGCGGATGGTCGGCCTGCTGCACCAGGATGAGGCAGTGATCGGCGGCATCGGCTACACCAATTTCGACCTGTGGGCGGCGTCGGAGTCCGCATCCGGACGGCGGCAGCAGAACTTCTATATGCTGGGCAGCATGGGGCTGGCGGTGCCGATCGCGCTGGGCGTGGCGATCGCTCAGCCGTCGCGGAAGGTGATCGCGCTGGAAGGCGACGGTTCGGTGCTGATGCAGTTGGGGTCGCTGTCCACCGTGGCGGCTCGAGCGCAGAAGAATCTGTGCATCGTGATCATGGATAACGGGGCGTATCAGATCACCGGCGGCCAGAAGACGACGACGGAGCAAGGGGCGGATATCGTCGGGATAGCCAGGGCCTCGGGGCTGACGCAGAGCGCCTGGGCAGCGGATGAGGACGCGTTCGTGGAACTGATCGGGCGGTCGCTGAAGGAAGACGGGCCGTGGCTGATCGGCTGCCGGATCGACAACCAGAAGCCGGTGGACACCACCGAACGTGACCCCGCTCGGATTCGCGACAACTTCATGCGCGGTTTGGGTGTCAGGAAGTAGCCGCAAGCACAAAGTGATCAGGCGGACCAGGAAGCGGGAGCAAGCAACAGCATCGAGGTGACAGCGTGCCCCGATACCTGATCCACGTTGGTCCGCATAAGACCGGCACCACTTACCTGCAGCACGCCTTTACCCGTCTGCGCCCCGAACTGGCGGCCCGTGGCATTCTGTACCCGCTTCAGTGGGGTAGCGGCGAGCACGGGCATCATGGGTTGCGCGCGGCATTGGCCCAGCCCGAGACCGACGC
Source organism: Rhodopila sp. (assembly GCA_036272115.1). Classification (GTDB taxonomy): domain Bacteria; phylum Pseudomonadota; class Alphaproteobacteria; order Acetobacterales; family Acetobacteraceae; genus Rhodopila. The sequence goes on from DATAZJ010000245.1 coordinate 882, forward strand.
GTTGCCAGCTTCATTCCAGCAGTTCAACCGCTCCGGTGCGGACACCATCCTGCTCTCGTCCGAAGACTTCACCTACGCGACCGATGCGGAGGTTCGCCGCCTGCACGCGCTAATGGCCGGGCAACCCGCGACCGTGGTGTTCTATTGCCGGCGGTGGTCCGAACTGATCCCCTCGTGCTGGCGCGAGTCCGTCAAACACGGGTCATTGAGCACATTGCCGGAATATGTGCTGGCGTGCCTGGGCAATCCGACAAACTCTCCGATCGTCGATTTCCGCCACATCCTGGACCGTTTTGCCGCGGTGTTCGGGCAGGATTCGATCAGGCTCGTCTCCTACAACAGCGTGTTGGAGGCGGGTGAGGACCTGCTGACCCATTTCTGCCGTGGATTTCTGTCCTGGCCCGACCCGCCGCCAACCGATCTGGGCCCAGTGAACGTGTCGCTCGATATGGTCGATAGCGAGATGATCCGCACGCTGAATACCTTGGGATGGACCCAATTCCGGGAAGGCTTTCCGTTGTTGCACGAAAAATATCTCGCGGCGAAGGCTGACCTGCCGGTGCGCTGGATCGTCGAGAAATCGATGCAGTTCGTGGTCAACACATTGCCCATCGACGACGGCGCGCCGGCCCTGGCGCTGCTGCACGACGACATTGTGAAGCGCTATCGAACGGCTCTGATGCCGCCATGTCCAACTGGCCGCCTGTTTGAGCCGAACAGTGCGAGCGTCACCTACATCAGGCCGGATTACCTGCTGGCCGAAGGCGTCATGGACGTGGCGCGAACCATGCATGCCACGCTGCTACGCGGTGCCTAGATTGGGGCCGTACCCGGTCACGCCAGCCGCGGTTGCCGCCGCAGTATCAGCGGCAGGATGATCCCGACGCCGATGCCCCAGAACCCATTGATCAACAGCGACCGCAACCAGTTCAACGGCACCCACCCGGCGCCGATCGGTAGCCCCTTGATCGCCGGCACCACCAGCAGGCCGACCAGTGCGGCGATGATTCCCAGGACCAGGCCGCATAGCCACAGTGGCGCCGTCATCCGCGGCACGAGCAATCCGAAGACGATCCCGTAAAGGCCGCCCCAGAAACACAAATCGAGAATGAGGGGCACACCGAACGGCGGGACCGGGCGTGTCGGATAGGCCGGCGGCATTCCCAGGCCGGGCAGGTTCAGCACATGCAACGCCTCCCACATCGCCTGATGGAAGGTCAGCACCGAAATCGCCGCGGCGATAAAGCCCAACACGGCACGTGTCGCGGGGGTTCCCATTGGCGTTTCCTCTCAGTCTTGCTTGGCCGGACGCTCCACCACATGACCGTCCGCTGTCAAATATTTTCGCTGACCGGCGAGACGGCCGTCAGACCGCCCGTACCAACGGCAATTTCGTACCGGCCACCTGTCGCTCGGCCAATACCTCGCGCCGGAAGCGGAACAGCTTGGCTGGGCGGCCGCCTGTCCCGGTCGTTACTTCGCCTGTCTCCTCCACCAAATCCTGCTGATCGATCAGCCGGCGGAAATTCTGCTTGTGCAACAGACGGCCGGCCAGCGCCTCAACCGTTCGCTGCAATTGTAACAATGTGAACTCGGGCGGCATCAATTCGAACACCACCGGCCGGTATTTGATCTTGGCACGCAACCGAGCGATGCCGGTGGCAAGGATGCGGCGGTGGTCGTGGCGCATCGGCTCGCCCAGGGCCTCGGTCAGGGTTTCGGACAGCGGCGGCGCGGCCGGATGGAGCGTGGATTGCCGGCCTTCGGCGACCAGGCCGGCTTCCCATAGCAATTCGTAACGTTGCAGAACCAGTTCCTCGTTCCAGCGCTGGCCGCGCAGCCCAAAATTGAGCGTGATCCGGTGCCGCCGCACCCGCTGGGTCGCCGGATCGGTGGCACTGTCCGCCCAGTCGTACAGCGGCGGTGCCAGGATCGATTCCCCCAGCGCGGCGCCGGGCCCACGAAAATCTTCCCATGGGAAAAACCGATACCAGGGCTGCCAGGCGGCATCCCAGCCGGCCATCACCGGGGCTTCCCGTGTCAGGCCCAGATAGCTGACCGAAACCACACGACCAAGCGTCCCTTGCTTCCGGTCCTGGTCGGCGAAGGTGTAGAGTTGCTCGACATAGCCCAGCGGATGATGGGTTTGCGTCTCCACCCATGATCGCAGTCCGGCCTGCAGTGAGCGATGGCCGGCCTCGAACGGGCCGGACGGCAGGGCTTCGGCGCGCTCGATCGTCAGCACGCGCGGCTGTCCATCGGTCACGGCGACAATCACCGCGGTCAACTCCGCGGCGACGGCCACGCTGTCGGTTTCGATACCATGATCCGGCATGGGCGTGCTTGTCGCACGCCAGGGGCCGGGTTCGCCACCGCCAATCCGGTGCGCCGGCGGGTTTATCTGTCCTTCGGCGTGGCGGCCCCCGCGGTAGCACTGATCGCGGCGCCGATGCCCAGCGTGATCGCCTGGAGTGCGATCGTCATGATCGCGGTGCCGATGACCGCCCCGGCCAGCAAGGACCCGTTCGGTCGCGGCGGCAGGTTCATTCCGGTGTTTCTGAGGCGTTGCATGACAGCCACCTTTCCGTTTGGTCGCAGTGTAGCCTTGGAGGGCATCCACACGCCACATCCCGCGCATGGACATGGCGCCCATCGCGGGCAAGTATCTCAGCCGTCATCAACGGGAGACACCGATGGAAGCGCTGCTGCCCCTGGCCGAAAAGGTCGGCGCCCGCCTTAAGGAACGCAATGAGACGATCGGTATCGCCGAGTCTTCCACCGGTGGCCTGCTCTCCGCCGCGCTGCTGTCGATCGGCGGGGCGTCGGTGTATTTCCGTGGCGGCGGGGTGATTTACACCGCCTATGCGCGGAAAGCGTTCCTGGAGATTCCCAATCCGCTGCCGCCGCCGCTGGAACGGGCCTCTACCGAACCATATGCGCTGTTGCTCGCCGATACCGTGCGGTTCCGGCTGGATGCGAGTTGGGGGCTGGGCGAGACCGGCGCCACCGGGCCGACCGGCAACCGGTACGGCGACAAGGCGGGACACACCTGCATCGCGGTGACCGGCGCGCGGTTCTCGAAGGTCATCACGCTGGAGACGGGCAGTGCGGATCGCATCGCCAACATGCGGGCGTTCGGCATCAGGGCGCTGGAACTGCTGATGGAGGCGCTGGGTTAGGCGTTTCTGTGATCGCATGATTCACGCCTTCCGGCCTTCGGCCTCAGGCGATCATGCTTCAATTTCCGGCGGCCGCACGCGCGGCGGACCAGGCGAGCCGGGACGACCGGTGATGCGCATGGCAGATCGCCACCGCCAGCGCATCCGAGGCGTCGGTTCGCCGCAGCGTGGCGCCGGGGAGAAGCCGGCGGACCATCATGGCGACCTGGTCCTTCTCGGCGCCGCCGGTGCCAACGACCGCCAGTTTCACCGTTTTCGCGGCATACTCGGTCACCGCGACACCGGCGAGCGCCGGTGTCAGCAGCGCCACGCCGCGGGCATAGCCCAGCTTCAGCGTCGCGGTGCCATTACGGTTCACATAGGTTTCCTCGACCGCGGCCTCGGCGGGGCGGTGCAGGGTCAGCAGCGCCATCAGCGCGTCGTGCAGGACTTTCAGCCGAGTGGGGACCGCGGATGTGCTGTCGGTGGCGATCACGCCGTCGGCGACATGCTTCAGGCGATTGCCGTCGACGTCGATCACGCCCCAGCCGGTGAAACGCAACCCCGGATCGATGCCCAGCAGTCTGATCATTGGCGAATCGCATTCCTCAATGGGCGAATGCATGCTTATACAGGCGCGGCGGGACACGCCATGCTATCCTCGTTCAACGCCGAGAGCCGCCACGCATGAAAATCTTCGTCGTAACACCATATTTCGAGACCGAGGCAGCCTGGGTGCGCCAGGGCCATGCCAGCGTGCGCGGCCAGACCAGCCCGGCGCATCACATCCTGGTTTGCGACGGGTCGGCGCCCGCGCAGATCGAGGCGTTTCAGGGCACGCACATCATCCTGCAGCGCAACTACAAGGATTACGGCAATACGCCGCGGCTGATCGGCTGCTACAACGCGGTCGCCCGGGACGCCGATGCCATCGCGTTCCTTGACGCTGATAACTGGTTCCAGCCCGATCACCTGGAGAACCTGGAACGGTTTGCCCGCGACAACCGGCTGGATGCCTGCTCCTCCGCCCGCACCCTGCACCGGCCTGACGGGTCCTATATGGCCAAGTGCCCGACGGTGGACGGTAGGTCCTTTATCGACACAAGCGGTCTGTTGGTGATGAAGTCCGCCTTCCGGCATATGCTTGCCTGGGTGCTGTCCGGGCAGGACCAGGCGGCGGTGATGGATCAGCATGTGTGGACGCATATGAGGAACGCGGGTGCTCGGCTTGGCTTCCTGGACAAGGCGACGGTCTGCTACCGGACGCGGCATGCCTCGCATTACCGGCTGATCGGGGAGACGCCGCCGCCGGATGCGATCGACCGGGTGGATCTGCATGGGGAGCACTATCGGTAGGGGGTGGCGTCCCCACAGCCGGGCGGGGATGTTCGCGGCGTCGTAGAACACGGCAACGACCACGGGCGGGTTGTTGTGCGATAGCAAACTCAATAGCGCCCGGTTATGACCCACGCGTGACCCTGCTGGGCTACTTCAGGTTGGGGACGGGGGCTGCAAGCCCGGCTTCTGGCGTCGTGGTAATCATCCGCCATGCCGTTTCCAGTGCGATGGCAAGGCCGCAAATCGCCTCCGGCCGTCCAAGGTCGAGGTAATAGCGTTGAAGCCCGCGGACCTGTCGCCCCGGCGCGGGCGATAATACCGTCAACGGCGGCGCGTGGCCTTGCGGGTCTTCTGTTCGGCGTCAAGACGATCCGCGGTTTCGTATAGTTCGCGGGATCAGAGCGTCCCTGTCCACGGTCAACCCGGCGGCAAGTTCCGCTTCGCTCTCGGCCAGCACGGCGAGTAGTTTGGTCGCGCTCGGCGTGGGCGGGTGCCTGTGGTGCGGTGTGTCGTCCATGGACTTGATGATATGCTTTGTCAGGTGGCTATTCTACCTCTCCGTTGCTTTGTCTGTGTTCCGCCCTTGAACGGCGGAATTAGAGGCGGTCCCGAGCCGGATCGTGCGGCTGTGGCCGCTGCGATACCACGTTGGGGGGCTGCTTCCGTCCCGCGCGATATACAAGGAAGCGAGCCACGAAGGTCAGCAATCCCACAACCATGCTTCCTTGATCCTTGAAGAAACCGTACATTCCCGACTAAATAGTGTGAACGATATGATAACTGAAAAGTAATTATAGGCCTACCGTGTCGTGCCTCATGAGGCCCAATTCTGGTAAATCGCCGCGGCGGCACGGCGAGAGCCAATTGGCGTTCGACTGAGGCACCGCCATCCCGATTGCATACAACTCGACATGACTGTTAGGCTCCGAGGGGAACGTGACCCATTTCAGGAAATCCGATGCCCCTCGATCCGAACCGGCTGATCCTGACCGGCGAAAACCCCTTCATCCGCCTGAGCGATACCGACGGAGGCGCGGTCTCCACCAACGCGAGTTTCTGGCGCATCCTGATCTCGCCCGCCGGCCCTGGCCATGTGCTTTACCTGAAGAGCGATCTGACCCAGGACCGGTGGAAGATCTACGCCGACAACATCGCCATGGCGCGCTGGCTTCAAACG
>DATAZJ010000246.1:0-13755 GCA_036272115.1 Rhodopila sp.
CCATCAGCGCGACCGTCTCGGCCTTGAGGATACGGTTGCCTTCCAGGTGGCCACCGTTCATCAGCGCTCGCAGAAAGCGCAGGTAGTCGGACGCGGTGGAGAACAGGCCGCCGCCGCCGGGATAGAATTCCCGATCCGACCCGGCGGGAGGCGCCGGCGGCATCGGTTCCAGCGATCCATCGGGTCGGCGGGCGTGGATCGCGGGCAGGCGGCTGTCCCATTCGGGGCGCTGAATGAAGCTGGTGTCGGGCATGCTCAGCGGCTCAAAAATATGACGCTGCATGTAGGTTTCGAGGTCGAGGCCGCTGGCGACCTCCACCATCCGGCCGGCGACGTCGATGTTGATGCCGTATTCCCAGCGCTCGCCGGGGTCGAAGTTCAGCGGTGCGCTCAGGGATTCGAGTTTGCCGGTGCGGCAGGCGGGCAGGTCGGTGATCTTGGCATACCGCGCCATTTCCTCGTTCCAGGTGTCGTAGACGAAGCCGGCGGTATGGGTCAGCAGATTGCGCAGGGTGATCTGGGTGCGGGGTGCCCGCATGATCGGGATATCGTTGGCGTCGAAACCGAGGAGGACCTTGGTGTCGTTGAGGAAGGGCAGGATTTCCCTGGCCGGCTGGTCAAGCGACAGCTTGCCCTGCTCGACCATCTGCATTGCCGCGGCGGCGGTGATCGCCTTGGTCATCGACGCGATGCGGAAAACCGAGTCGGTCGTCATCCTCTGTGGTTGAGACACGTTTCGGCGGCCGAACGCGGATTCGTAGATCACTCCGCCCTCATCGGCGGCCGCTGCCACGAGGCCGGCGATCTTCTCATCGGCGACAGCCGCGGCGAGGGCGCTGTCTATGAGTGCAACGCTGCGCATATGATTCTCTTCCTGGACATCCTTATGGGCGTGAGGCTTTACCACCGCTCGCCATCGGCTTGCAAATTGGTGGCAAGAGCGTGACAGTGAGAGGATTCGGGGTAAAATAAGAGGATTGCGGAAGATGTACGAACAACACGTGACAGTTACGACCAAACATGGCCGGATGCCTGCGTTCGCGGCATGTCCGGATGGGGTCGGACCGTTTCCGCCGGTCATTTTCTACATGGATGCGCCGGGCACGCGGGAGGAATTGCGCAACATGGCTCGGCGGATCGCCAAGGAGGGTTATTTCTGCCTGCTGCCGGATATGTACTACCGATTGGGGACGGTCCATTTCGATATCCCTCGAAGGGATGATGCCATGTCTGCGGTGATCCGAGCGTCAATGAACAGCATCACGAACGCCCTGGTAACCGATGATACGGCGGCGATGATCGCCTGGTTCGATGGCAACGATAAAGTGCGGTCCGGTCCTGTCGGGTGTGTCGGTCATTGCATGAGCGGATGCTATATCACGACGGTGTCGGCGCGGTTCCCGCACCGGATGCAGGCGGCGGCATCGCTGTACGGCGTCAATATCGTCACGGACAAACCGGATTCGTCACATCTTCTGCTGCCGCAGGTGAAGGGTGAGCTGTATTATGCCTTCGCCGAACACGACCAATCGGTTCCGGCACATGTGATCCCCGAGTTGCGCGCGAGCCTCGCGAAGACCGATGTGACGAACACGGTTAAGGTGTTCGAGGGCACACATCATGGTTTCTGCTTCGCTGAACGGGCGGTCTACAACACTGAAGCGGCCGAACAGACATGGGCCGACATCTTCGATATGTGGAAGCGCAAGCTGAAGCAGGCGTAGCAGCCTGCCGCCCGGATCGATGACCCGGGCGGCAATCGCGGGTTATCCGCGCAGGCGGCGATAGCGGGTGATCAGAGCGTTGGTGGAGGCGTCGTGGGCGAGGGCGGGTTCAGCCCCGTGGCCCAGTTCCGGAATGATGCGGCTGGCCAGTGCCTTGCCGAGTTCGACGCCCCACTGATCGTAACTATCGATCGCCCAGATCGCGCCCTGGACGAAGACGCTGTGCTCGTAGAGCGCCACGATTGCACCCAGCGTCGCGGGGTCGAGCTTTTCCGCCAAGATCATGTTGGTTGGACGGTTGCCCTGCATGACACGGAACGGCCGCTGGAAATCCGGCGACCCTTCTGCCTTCAGTTCCTGTTCGGTCTTGCCGAAGGCCAGCGCCTCGGCCTGGGCGAACAGGTTGGCCATCAGCAGGTCGTGCTGTTCGGTCAGGGGACTGAGCGGCTTGCAGAAACCGATCATATCGCATGGGACCAGCTTGGTGCCCTGGTGCAGCAACTGGTAGAATGAATGCTGGCCGTCGGTGCCGGGTTCGCCCCAGATGATCGGGCCGGTCTGGTAGTTCACGACGTGGCCGTCTAGATCGACGTGCTTACCGTTGCTCTCCATCTGCAACTGCTGGAGATAGGCGGGAAGCCGCGCCAGATGGGCGGAATACGGCATGACCCCAAGTGTCTGGGCGCCGAAGAAGTTGTTGTACCAGACGGTCAGCAAGCCCATCAGCATCGGCAGGTTGGCGGCGGGTGGCGCGGTGCGGAAATGTTCGTCCATCGCGTGGAAGCCGGCCAGCATGGCGCGATAGTTGTCGGGGCCGATGGCCAGCATGGTGGACAGGCCGATCGCGCTATCCATCGAATAGCGGCCGCCGACCCAATCCCAGAAGCCGAAGGTGTTCGCCGGGTCGATGCCGAATTTGGTCACGCCGGGAATGTTGGTGGAGACCGCGGCAAAATGTTTTGCCACTGCCGCGTCGGACCCCAGTTTGCCCACCAGCCAGGCGCGCGCCGTGGCGGCGTTGGTCATCGTTTCCAGCGTGGTGAAGGTCTTGGAAGAGACGATGAAAAGCGTCTCGGCGGCGTCGAGGCCGAGCGTCGCTTCATGGAAGTCGGCGCCGTCGACGTTGGCGACGAAGCGGAATGTCATCGAGCGGTCGCTGAACGGGCGCAGGGCGCGATAGGCCATCTCGGGGCCGAGATAGGATCCGCCGATGCCGATGTTCACCACGTTGCGGATGCGTTTGCCGGTGTGGCCGGTAAACGCACCGGAACGCAGCCGCGTGGCAAAGTCGGCCATCGCGTCCAGCACTTTGTGGACGTCGGGCACGACATCGGCGCCATCGACCTCGATGACCGAGCCGCGCGGTGCACGCAGGGCGACATGCAGCACGGCTCGGCGTTCGGTGGTGTTGATCTTGTCGCCGGCGAACATGGCGTCGCGCCGCTTGGCTACGCCGCGTTCGTCCGCGAGTTGCAGCAGCAGACGCAGCGTCTCATCGGTGACGCGGTTCTTGGAGTAGTCCAGGAACAGGCCGGCGCCCTCGGTGGAGAGGCGCTTGGCGCGGTCGGGATCCTTGGCGAACAGGTCACGCAGATGCGCGTCCTTGATCTGGGCGTGGTGCGTGGTCAGCGCCCGCCATGCGGGCGACTCGGTCAGGGCGGTCATCGGCGTTCCCCCGGGTTCAGGCCAGGACTTTGCTCTTGGACTCGATCGCGCCCAGCAATTCGTGCCACGACTTGACGAAGCCCTTGGCGCCGTCGGATTGCAACTGGGTCGACAGGGCCGTCAGGTCGATGCCGGCCTTGATGTGTTTGGCGAGTATCGCTTCCGCGTCGCCGCCGTCGCGCGATAGGGCGGTCGCTGTCTTGCCATGATCGGCGAACGCCAGCAGCGTGCCCTCCGGCATCGTGTTCACCGTGTTGGGTGCCGCGAGGCCCTCAATGTACAGCGTGTCGGATGCGTTCTTGTCCTTTGTTCCGGTGCTGGCGAATAGCAGGCGCTGTGGGCGGGCGCCGACATTCTCCAGGCGCTGGAAGCGGTCGCTCTCCAGGATATCGCGATAGGCTTTGTAGGCCTGCCTGCCGACCGCCAGCCCCAGTGTGTTGCGCAGGTCGGCCGGCACTTTGTCGGTCACCGCGACGTCCCAGCGGCTGAGGAACAAGGAGGCGACCGAGCGGACATCGGCGGACAGGCCGGCGGCGACGCGTTTTTCGAGGCCCTGCATGTAGGCCTCGGCCGCGGCCTTGTACTGATCGGTCGAGAACAGCAGGGTGACGTTCACCGGCACGCCGGCGAAGATAGCCTCGGTGATCGCCGGCAGGCCTTCAGGGGTGCCGGGGATCTTGATGAACAGGTTCGGCTTGTTCGCCTGCGCGTGCAGGGTCTTGGCCTGCTCCACCGTTGCTTTGGTGTCGTAGGCGAAGACGGGCGAGACCTCCAGCGACACGAAGCCGTCAACCGAACCGGTGCGGTGATAGACCGGCAGGAAAAGCTCCGCCGCGCGGCTGAGGTCCTGGACGGCCAGGGTGAAGAACAGCTTCTCGCCGGATGCGCCGCTTTCGAGCTGCTTGCGGATCTCCGCGTCGTACCAGGAACTACGGGAAATCGCGTTGTCGAAGATCGTCGGATTGGAGGTCAGCCCGGTGACCGACAATTCGTCGATGTAGCGCTTCAGTGTGCCACTATCGAGCAAGTCGCGGGTGATGTTGTCGAGCCACAGGCTTTGGCCAAGTGTGTTCAGGGCCTTGGGTGCGTCTGATGCCATGGTTCGGTTCCTTTTCGCTCAATGGGGCCGGCCGGAAGCCGGTCGATGGATCGCCGATCTGCTAGACAAGACGATGGCGTCGCGTGGCGCCGGGATCAATGGCCCTCCTTCGGCTTCTCGACGTGGCCGCCGAATTCGAAGCGGAGGGCGGACAGCAGGCGATCGCCGTAATCGGCTTCGCCGCGGGAACTGAAGCGGGCGAACAGCGCGGCGGATATCACCGGTGACGGCACGCTTTCGTCGACGGCGGCGGTCACGGTCCAGCGGCCTTCGCCGGAATCGGAGACGCGGCCGGCAAAGTCTTCGAGACCAGGGCTTTTGCGCAGGGCGCTGGCAGCAAGGTCGAGCAGCCATGAGGCCACTACGCTGCCACGGCGCCAGACTTCGGCGACCTGGGCGACATCGATGTCGTATTTATAGTGTTCGGGATGGCGCAGCGGGGTGGTTTCGGCGTCGTCCACCTGGGTTTTTAGCCCGACATTGGCATGCTTGATGATGTTGAAGCCCTCGGCGTAGGCGGCCATCAGACCGTACTCGATGCCGTTGTGGACCATCTTCACGAAGTGGCCGGCGCCGTTCGGGCCGCAATGCAGGTAGCCCAGTTCGGCGGAGCCGGGCGTGCCCTCGGCGCCGGGCGTGCGGGGCGCCGCGTCGAGCCCGGGCGCGAGCGAGCGGAAGATCGGATCGAGCCGCTTAACCACCTCGGGTTCGCCGCCGATCATGTGGCAGTAGCCGCGTTCCAGACCCCAGACGCCGCCGCTGACCCCGACATCGACATAGTGGATGCCCTTGGCGTGCAGTTCGCCGGCTCGGCGGATGTCGTCGTGGTAGTAGGAATTGCCCCCGTCCACGACGATGTCGCCGGACTCCAGTAGTGGAATAAGGGTGGCGAGCACCGGGTCGACGACCGCGGCCGGCACCATGAGCCAAACCAGGCGGGGCTTGCTGAGTTGCTTGACGAAGTCAGGCAGGCTGGTTGTGCCTTTCGCGCCTTTGGCGACCAGGGCATCCACCGCTTCGTGGTGGCTGTCATAGACCAGGCACTCATGGCCGGCTTTGGCCAGCCGGATCACCATGTTGCCGCCCATCCGCCCTAAGCCGATCATTCCTAGCTGCATCGCTCCGCTCCTTGGTCACTGGCTCCCGCGGGGGCGCCTTGGAAGATTAATCCTAGCTGTCTATTCTAGTTCCCGCTTGTCTGTTCCAGCCCATAAATGGCGGCGCCGAGCAGGGCGGCGTTGATGGTGATGGCGTGGACCGGGACGGTGCTGAGCAGGTTGGCAAAACGGCCCTTGGCGGTGAAGGCGCGCATGAAGGCACCGTCCTGAAGCAGCGGCAGGACGCGGGGCGGCATGCCGCCGGCGAGGTAAACGCCACCGGTCGCCATGACCTTCAGGGCGAGGTTCCCGGCCTCGGCGCCCCAGACATCGATCACGATGCGCAGCGTTTCGGCCGCGAGGGGGTTGCTGTCGGGGTCGTTCAGGGCGGCGTCGACGATCGCCGGGGTGCGGTCGTGGGCGGCATGCAGTTTCGCGGCAAAGGCGGGGTTTTCCGACGACGGGTCGCGCGAGCGCACGTAATCGTAGACGTTCGGCAGGCCGGACCCGGCGCAGACGCGTTCGTAGGCGGCGTGACGGAAACGTTCAGTCAGGAATGCCCACAGCCCGGCCTGGACGGTGTTGGCCGGGGCGAAATCGGCATGGCCGCCTTCGGAGGCGCAGGCGATATAGTGTTGCCCGCCCCAGATCAGGAACGCCTCACCCAGGCCGGTGCCGGGGGCAAGGACCGCGATCGGGGCTTGCGCCTGCGGCTTGCCGGGGTTGATCGGCACCGTTTCGTCAGATTGCAGATGGGGAACCGCGTGGGCGATGGCCTGGAGATCGTTCAACAGGGTGACCTGCTGGAGATCCAGGCTGGTTCGGAGCGAGGCTTCCTCCAGATCCCAGGGCAGGTTGGTGAGGTGGGCTCGGCCCTCGATGACCGGGCCGGCGACGTCGAAGCAGGCGGAGGTGGCGTGGCCCCCGGTGTTGGCCAGGAAGGTGTTGACGATCGGCTGCAAGCCCTTGAAGTCGGCGCTGGGGAATTCCTGTTCGGCGACGAACGCGCGCGGGCCGGTTTCGGGCGAAATCAGCGCCAGCCGCGTCGTGGTGCCACCGATATCGCCGGCGATCAGCATCAGGCAGTCTCCTTGCGGACCGGCGCCCTGTCCCCGCGACGGCCCTGTGGGTTGCGACATACGATAGTCGAAGCGCTCACCGGCGTTACCGCACATCCGTGCGAGCGTCGGCGATCAGTACCCGATTGGGGCGGGTGATGGTAGCCTGGGAAGATTGCCGTTGTCCGCGATGATTGTGAGACAGATAGCCGTCAGACAAGATGCACGACCTCCGCCGGGGTTGCGGCGAGCAGGTCGGCGCCGGCTTCCTGGAGTTCGACCTGGCCGCCGTAGCCCCAAAGGACTCCGATCGAGCGGATCTTGTTGGCCTGGGCGGCGTGGATGTCGTGCAGGCGATCGCCGACCATGATGGTGGTGGCGGCGCTGAAGCCCTCGATGCGCAGGATTTCAGCCAGCAGGTCCTGTTTGGCGTCGAGGCCACCGCCAGGCAGCGCGCCGTAGACCTTCGGGACGTATTGGCGGAGGTCGAGGTAGTCGACGACCCGTTCAGCGAAGTCGCGGCGCTTGGAGGTGGCCAGGCACAGGGGATGGCCGGCGTCTTTCAGGGCGGCCAGCATGTCCTTGACGCCGGGGAAGACGGTGCACTCGTAGATCGCCACCGCGGAGTAGCGGGCGCGGTAGGTCGACAGGCCGAGATCGATCCGGTCGTCGCCGTATTTTGCCAGCAACGTGCCGATCGACACGGCCATCGGCGGGCCGACCGCCCAGGTCAGGTCGCCGGCCTCGGTGGGGTCGTGGCCCAGTTCGGCCAGCATGTGACGGAAACAGGCGATGATGCCTGGCCGGGAGTCCGCGAGGGTCCCGTCCAGATCCAGCAGAACGGGCTGGGTCACGCGACTTTGCCGAACAGGCCGCCCAGTGCGGCCAGGTTGGAGAGATGGGTGTCGGCGTCGCCATAAAGCTGGTCGATCATGGTCAGGCGCTTGAAATAATGACCGGCGGCGTATTCGTTGGTCATGCCGATGCCGCCGTGGAGTTGGATGGCTTCTTGCCCAACATGGCGGGCGGAGCGGCCGATCTGCACCTTGGCGGCGGAGATGGCGCGGCGGCGTTCGATAGGGTTTTCCTCGGCGGCCATGACGGCGGCGAACATGGCCATGCTGCGGGCCTGCTCGACGGCGACCAGCATGTCGACAGACCGGTGCTGCAGAACCTGGAAGGAGCCGATGGGACGGCCGAACTGCTTGCGGGTTTTCAGGTATTCCAGGGTCAGGTCCTGCAGGGATTGCATGGCGCCGACGGCCTCGGCGCACAGCGCGGCGATGGCTTCGTCGATGACGTGCTCGATCGCCGGCAGGGCGTTGTCGTTGAGCAGGTCGTCGGCGGTGATGCAGACGTTGTTCAGGGTGAGTTCGGCGGCACGCTGGCCGTCCTGGGTGGGGTAGCCGCGGCGGGTGACCCCGGGAGACGCGGGGTCGAGCAGGAACAGGCCAATGCCGTCGCGGGCGCGCCGTTGGCCGGCGATGCGGGCGGTGACGAAGATGCGGTCGGCGGAGTCACCATGGATGACGACGCTTTTGGCACCGTCCAGGACATAGGCGCCGCCGTCCCTGTGCGCCGTGGTGGTGACATCGGCGAGATTGTAGCGGGAGTGACGCTCGACGTGGGCGAAGGCCAGTTTCAGTTTGCCGGCGGCGACTTTGGGGGCGAGCGCGCCCATCGGGGCGGTTGAGGCGGCGCGGCGGAGCAGGCCGCCGCCGAGGATGACGGTGGCGAAATAGGGTTCGAGGACGAGGCCTCGACCGAAGGCTTCCATGACGATGGCGGTTTCCACCGCGCCGCCGCCGAAGCCGCCGAGGGTTTCCTCGAAGGGCAGACCGAGAAGGCCCATTTCGGTGATCTGCGACCACATGGTGGGGCTGTAGCCGGAAGGGTCCTGAGCATATTTCTTGCGATGCTCGAACTGGTACTGGTCGGCGATCAGGCGATCGACGCTTTCCTTGAGCAGGCGCTGGTCCTCGGAGAGATCGAAATCCATTGTGTTATAACCCCAGGATCGCTTTGGCGATGATATTGCGCTGGATTTCGTTCGATCCGCCGTAGATCGAGACTTTGCGGTAGTTGAAGTACATCGGCGCGGCCTCGGAAGCGTAGTCGGGGCCGATCGTGGGTTCGTTATTGCCGTCGAAGTCGCGCTGGTAGGGCATGACGTAGGGGCCGACGACCTCCATCAGCAGTTCGGTGAGTTGCTGCTGGATGACCGAGCCTTTCAGTTTCAGGATGGATGAGGCGGGGTTCTGGCGGCCTTTTGCCAGCTTGCGTTCGTCGGAGACGACCCGCAGTTGGGTCATTTCCAAGGCTTTCAGTTCGATCTCGACGGCGGCGAGCTTTTCCTGGAAGCGGGTGCTTTCGATCAGGGGACGTTCGCCGGCGAATTCCAGTGCGGCGAGTTCCTTGATGCGGGCGATCTTGGCTTTCGACGCGCCGACGCGGGCAATGCCGGTGCGTTCGTTGCCGAGCAGGAATTTGGCATAGTCCCAGCCCTTGTTTTCCTGGCCGACGAGGTTTTCCGCGGGGACTTCGACGTTGTCGAAGAAGACCTCATTCACCTCCCGGCCGCCGTCCATGGTGACGATGGGGCGGACGGTGATGCCGGGGGTCTTCATGTCGATCAGCAGGAAGGAGATTCCCTCCTGCGCCTTGGCGGCGGGATCGGTGCGGACCAGGCAGAAGATCCAGTCGGCGTATTGCGCCAGGGTGGTCCAGATCTTCTGACCGTTGACGATGTATTTGTCGCCGTTCTTTTCGGCTTTGGTGCGTAGGGAGGCGAGGTCGGAGCCGGAGCCGGGTTCGGAAAAGCCCTGGCACCAGAAAATGTCGGCGTTGGCGGTCGCGGGAAGGAAGCGCTCCTTGATCGCCTGGCTGCCGAATTGGGCGATGACCGGGCCGACCATGGAGACGTTGAAGGCGATGGGTGACGGGCAGTTCGCCTGCTGCATCTCATCCTGGTAGAGATAGACCTGGATCGGGGTCCAGTTCTGACCGCCCCACTCGACCGGCCAGTTCACCGTGCACCAGCCGCGGGCGTTCAAGATGCGCTGGGCGGTGATCATGTCGTCGCGGGTCAGGCCTTCGCCTTCGGCGACCTTGGCTCTGATGGAGTCCGGGATGGCGGTACGGAAGAAATGGCGCGCCTCGTCGCGGAAGGCGACTTCTTCTGCGGTGAAGTTCAGGTCCATGGACGGCTCCGTTTTCCAGGGTTCGTTACAGATGGCGGCGGTCGGCGTCAAACAGGCTGTTTTGCTTACGCCGCCGCGTCGCGCCTGACCCTGTCGGCGAACTGCTTGCGGAATTTTGCGACCTTGGGCGCGACGACGACCTGGCAGTAGCCGCTCCACGGGTTTTGCGCGAAATAGTCGTGGTGTTCGGGTTCTGCCTCGTAGAATGCGGTCAACGGCTCGATCCGGGTCACCAGTTTGCCGGACCAGACTTTGGCGTCGGTGATTTCCTGCATGACCGCTTTCCCGGTTTCGGCCTGGGCGTCGGAATGGGTCAGGATGATCGACCGGTATTGCGTGCCGACATCGTTGCCCTGGCGATCGGCGGTGGTGGGGTCGTGGATGGAGAAAAACACCCGCAGCAGGTCGGCGTACGATAGTTCGGCGGGGTCGAACTTGACCTGGACGACCTCGGCATGGCCAGTGGTGCCGGTGCAGACGGCGTTGTAGCTGGGGTTGGCGAGATGGCCAGCGGCATAGCCTGACATGACCCAACTGACGCGGCGCAGGTCCTTGAAGACGGCTTCCAGGCACCAGAAGCAGCCGCCTCCCAACGTCGCGGTTTCCTGTGTCGCGGTCATGCGTGAGTTGCCCCCTTTGCCGATCGGTGGAAGCATATATGGGTTTTGTTCGGCGTCACACAGGGGTGTGGCTCCGCCGGCCCCTGGCAACGCTGAAGCCCGACATGGAGAGCCTGGCATTGAGAGTTGGAATCGTTTCGGACCTTCACTGCAATGTTCAGGGGCTGGACCTTGCGCTGGCGGCGATGGGGGATGTCGACGAGTTGCTGTGTCTCGGTGACAGCATCTTCGAGTATCAGTTTTCCAACGATGTCGTAGCGCGGCTGCGGCAGCGTGGCGCGCATATCATCCAGGGCAACCATGAAGAGGTGTTCCTGTCGGCGGCGGGCAGCAGGGCTCGGGCACGTGCGGGGATCGATCAGGAATTGCTGGGTTTTCTCGCGGAGCAGCCGCACCGGCGGTATTTGGAACTGGCGGGCAAGCGGCTGTTGCTGATCCACTCGACGCCCTGGGAACCGCGGGGCGAGTATGTGCATCCGCACAGCGCGAAGCTGGCCCGGTTCGCCGAGGCGGATGCGGATATCGTTCTGTACGGGCACACCCATTGCCAGGTGGTGAAACGGGTCGGCAACGTGCTGGTGATCAACCCCGGGTCGGCCGGCGATGCCCGCGACAGCCGCAATGGCCGTCAGTTGAGTTGTGCGGTGCTGGATATGGCGTCCGAGGATGTGCAGGTGATCGATTATCCGGACCCGCGGTACGAGCGGCCGTGAGGGGCCGGGTCATCGTCAGGTCGGGCTGTGGCGAGGCTGGGCTATCGTGAGGCTGGACTATCGTGACGCTGGGCGCGCGGGCCGCTACGAGTGCGACAATTCGATACAGGACGGATATCCAGGCCGGCTTTACCTTACTGCCTAGTTACGACTATGATCGCGGCGGCGGCTCGGCTTGCGGCGATGGAGGATATGCCGAGCTGTCCAATAGGTTGATCGTGCGATGTGAAGAGGCCCGTTCCGAGATGAATCGATTCAGACGTTCCCTGTCCGCCGCCATTATCCTGTTTGGCTTTGGCGGACTCACGCCGGCCCTGGCCCAGACGGGTCCGGCCGCCACCGCGCCCGCCGCTGCCATGCCGGCGACTGCCATGCCGGTTGCTGCCAAGGCCACTGCCGAACCCGCCGGGTTTCCGGCCAATCTGCGATGGAACCTGGTGCCGAAATGGATCCAGTGGGTGGACAGCAAGGCCCAGATATCGTGGCCGCCGAATGACGGATGCGCGTCCGCGCCGGTCGCGCAGAGCCTGACGCCGGGGCAGATGATCGATCGTTTCGGCAGCGAGGGCGGCACGTTCTTCAGTCCGAGAGGCGAGAGCTACCGTTCTCGGGCGGTGCCGTATGTCTGCCGGCAGATGGACTACCGGGTGTATCGTGTCGAGAAGCCCGTCGCGGTGAAGTCTTGCAAGGCGGCGCCCTGGTTCGGGGAGCCGGGCGGGGCGATCCAGGTGCAGACCGCCGATCCGGCGTATAAGCTGGTGGCGGACGGGGTGATCAAGGTGGTTTCCTATGCGGCTGGCGGAAGCAGTGGTTCGGATCCGCAATGCGGGCGTCCCTGACTCGTTTTATGTGACCGACGGCGGGCTGGGGACCAGCGAATGCGTCGGAATCGAGCCCGTCTCTGGCGGGTGGTCGGTATATTACAGCGAACGCGGCCGGAAATCGCCGCTGGAGCAATGCGCCGATGAGGATGCGGCATGTCGAGCGCTGCTGCGGCATCTGGACCGGATGATGCGGGAGAGCGGGCGGGGCGGGGTGCCGACCGCCGGTTGACGGGTCGGTTCGCCGGGGGACGGCGCGGCTTGTTGCCTGTCTTCGGGTCGGTGGTGCGGCTTACTGTTTGTGGTTGCGATCATATCGTGTTGCCTGTCCGGGGATTTCTCGGAGCGGGTCCCGGCTGGGCGGGCGGGCCAGGAAGGCTGGTCCAGAAAGGCCGGACCAGGAAGGCCGGGCTAGAAAGGGATGTCGGATTCTTGATCGGATCGGCGTCCGCCAACGTGGCGATTCCGGCGTTGTAAGGCGGTCGCCCGACACTCGGTCCTGGCATGCGCGAAGGTGCGTGGCGGGGGATAATGCAAATCCTGGTCCACTTCCGTAACAGTGAGGTTAGAATGGCCTTTCATAAACGCTTGACATTGCGGACGTCTTTGCTGGTTGCTACCGTTCTCGCGAGCCCCTTGATCCTGGTGGCGCCAGTACCGGCGGCGGCGCAGGTGTCGATCGGAATCTCGGTCCAGGTCGCTCCACCGGCTCTCCCTGTGTATGAGCAACCGCCGATACCCGACCCCGGCTACATATGGACGCCGGGCTATTGGGCCTGGGCCGAAGGCGGGGGCTATTATTGGGTACCGGGTACCTGGGTTGAGCCGCCGACGGCGAATGTGCTGTGGACTCCGCCTTACTGGGGCTGGACCAACGGCGACTACGTTTTCCACAACGGCTACTGGGGACAGAGCGTCGGTTACTATGGCGGCGTCAATTACGGCTATGGCTATGGCGGCAATGGTTACGAAGGGGGCCGCTGGCGGGAGGGGCATTTCGCCTATAACCGGACCGTCAACAATTTCGGTTCCGTCAAGGTCACCAATGTCTATGTGAGCAAGGTGACGATCATCAACAATACGCACGTTAGCTATAATGGCGGCGCGGGCGGCCTGAGGACCCAGCCGACCGTGGCGCAACGCCGAGTCGAGCAAGAGCATCACGTGGCGATGACCGCGGCCCAGACGTCGCACATCGCGATGGCGGCGAAGACGCCGGATCTGGCGGCGAGCCGCAATGGCGGCCATCCGGCGATTGCCGCGACGGCGCGTCCCAACCAGTTCAAGGGGCCGGGTGTTGTCCGCGCGGAGCATGCCAGCACGACCCAGACGGTCGCGCCGGGGGCTGGGGCGCGTCCGGGCGAAGCTGCACCCGGGCATCCGGGTGAGCCTGCGGGGGCGCATCCAGGTGAGGCCAAGCCGGGTCAGCCGGGGGAACATGCGGCGGCGCGTCCGGGCGAGGCTACGCCCGGGCATCCGGGTGAGCCTGCCGGGGCGCATCCAGGTGAGGCGGCGCATCCGGGAGAAGCCGCACATCCGGCCGAACATCCTGCAGCCGCGCCGGCGCGCCCGGTAGAGCATCCGGCGGCGCATCCAGTCGCAGCGCCGCACCCGACCGAACGCCCGGCGGCGCACCCAGTCGCAGCGCCGCACCCGACCGAACGCCCGGCGGCGCGTCCCGCCGCAGCACCGCACCCGGTCGAGCGCCCGGCGGCGCGACCGGCCGCGGCGCCGCATCCGGTCGAACGTCCGGCTGCC
>DATAZJ010000247.1:0-2508 GCA_036272115.1 Rhodopila sp.
GCGCTGATCTGCTGCGGCCTCAACTCGACGGTCACCGCCACCATGGCCGGGCAGATCGTCATGGAGGGGTTCATCCGCTTTCGCATCTCGGCGGTGGCGCGGCGGCTCATCACCCGCGGCGTCGCGATCGTGCCGGCGCTGGCGGTCACCTGGCTGTTCGGCTCGGGCGAGACGGGGCAACTGCTGATCCTCAGCCAGGTGGTGCTGAGCCTGCAACTGCCGTTCGCGGTGGTGCCGCTGGTGCTGTTCACCGCCAGCCGCAGCAAGATGGGCCCGTTCGTGGCGCCGCGCTGGGTGACGGTATTGGCCACGCTGACCGCGGTGGTGATCATCGCGCTGAACGCGAAGCTGGTGTGGGCTTATGTTTCAACATAGCCCGTCATCCGGAGGCGCCCGACCTTGCGCGCCTCGAAGGATGCGACCCGATTACACCTGCTAATTATTCCTGCGGCTCGCTGGCCACGTCGCCGGTGGCGTCGATGCGGAGCCAGCCTGACGGCGCCAGCCGCTGCTGCGGCAGGAAGCGGCCTTTGTAGTCCATCTTCTTGGAGCCTTCGATCCAGTAGCCGAGATAGACGTAGGGCAGGCCCTGCCGCTTGGCGCGGATCAGATGGTCGAGGATCATGAAGGTGCCGAGCGAGCGGCTTTCTTCCGACGGTTCGAAGAACGAGTAGACCATCGACAGGCCGTCCGAGAGCACGTCGGTCAACGCCACCGCCAGCAGGTCCGAGCCGCGGCCGGTGATGCCGCTGTCGGGTGTGCGGCGGCGGTATTCGATGATGCGGGTTTCGACGTGGCTGTCTTCCACCATCATGGCGTAATCGAGCACGGTCATGTCGGCCATGCCGCCATGGCGGTGGCGCTGGTCGAGATAGGCGCGAAACACCGAATATTGCTCTGAGGTCGGCACCGCGCTGCGCTGCTCGCCGATGATGTCGGCGTTACGCGCCATCACCTTGCGGAAATTGCGTGAGGGCCGAAATTCATTGGCGATGACCCGGACCGACACGCAGGCGCGGCACTGGTCGCAGGCCGGACGGTAGGCGATCGACTGGCTGCGCCGGAAGCCGCCATGGGTCAGAAGGTCGTTGAGGTCGCCGGCCTTGTCGCCGACCAGATGCGTGAACACCTTGCGCTCGTGCCGGCCCGGCAGATACGGGCAAGGCGAGGGCGCCGTCAGATAGAATTGCGGGGTGTCACGCGAATGCTGGGTCACGTAAGTCGTCGGGCTCCGAGCTAACTAAGCCCCAGCATCGCGCTGCCGGGGCAAATGGTCAATCAGTTTACCCGGGACGCCTTTCCGTCGGGTTAGCGTCCCCGGTCGCATTCGCGACCCCGGTCGTACTTACGATCCCGGTCGCGTCCGCGATGTCAGTCGCAACCGCGACCCCGGGTTGTATCCGTCATGGCCGTCAGGACCGCGCCGGCTGGGCCACCGGGACCCGGACCGAGATGTTGATCACGACGGTTCCAAGCACGATGTCGTGCAGCAAGCGGCGGCGGCCGTTCAACAATCCGATCAGCAGCACGAACGGGGTCAGGAACGACACCGACATCCAGAACACCAAAGCATGTGCCGCGCCGAGCACGAAATAACCCGGCGCGCCGTACCACGTGCGCATTTCCAGGTCCATCATCCGCATCCCCAGAGTGGCCGAATGCGGGCCGCCGAGCGAGGAGCCGTAGTAGACCAGCGCCCAGATCACCGAGGCCGGCGACACCAGCCAGAACAGCACCCAGCCGAGCCCGAGGGTTACGACGCCGAAGATCGCGATGAACAGGCAGGCCAGGATCACCGGGATCGACAGCACCAGCAGGTCGATCAGGAATGCGAACACGCGCCGCGTCAGCACGCCGCGAAACAATTCCGGATGCGCATAAGGATCGAAGGCGTGCGGCGGAACCCCGCCGTCGCTGCGCCAGGCGGTGCCACCATAGGAAGTGCCGCCATTATTCGAAGCGCCGCCAGAACTAAACCCGCCGTTGTTGCGATTACCCGAACCGCCGTAAGCCATGATCACCCCTCCCGAGGCACTGTTGCCGCCAGCACATGGGAACCGGCCGCACACTTGCAAGCCCTCGCTGGGATGACGAATGCGCAATATTCCGGCGATTCGGGGGCGGGGTGGGGCGTCAAAGCGACCGACCCGTGTCCCGGACGCGGTGCGGCACGAAGTGCTGATCCGCAGAGCCGGAACCCACGAAACGCGCCGGTGCGCCAGTGGACCCAGCGCGTCACGCCGCAAGCGGGGCGCGTTGCACGGCATCCGGGGAACGCGCCGTGCGGGTCGGCCTTCGGCTTGGATCAGTAGGGTTGGCAAAGCGTAGCGTGCCCACCATTCAAGGCGGAAACGTTCGACGGTAGGCACGGCGCAAGGGCGCCTTTGCCCACCCCACGATGTCTTCAGCTATCCGCCTTCAGCTTCTCGGCCACCCGCGCGGCGAAATAAGTCAGCACCCCGTCGGCGCCGGCGCGCTTGAAGGCCAACAGGCTCTCCATCATGGCGC
>DATAZJ010000248.1:0-8074 GCA_036272115.1 Rhodopila sp.
GATGGCCTGCGCCCGCCATGACGGTTGCTCGGTGCTGCCGATGGGTCAACATCAAGGGCGATTGGTATAATACCAACCGGCATCGATGCAGACTTTTCGGTTGACCCCGTCCGTCATGCCGGCGCATGCCAGTATCCACGCCTTTTACGAGCAAAAACAAAGACATGGATGGCCTGCGCCAGCCACGACGGTTGCTCGGTGCTGCCGATGGGTCAACATCAAGGGCGATTGGTATAATACCAGTCCGAATTAAGACTGACTCTCCGCCGGCCGCGCCTCGTCATGCCGACGGCGGTCGGCACCCACGCCTTTTGCCTTTCCAACGCGCCGCCGCCGAGCGACCGCCCCAAGCCCGACAAGACCGACCCCGAAAACCGACAGACCGACCGGTTCCGGCACATACCCCAGCCCGGCGGGCGAATCGACCCCGGACAGGAACGCGATCGGCGGCAGATTGACCGTGCTGCCGTTGTCGCCATAGGCCAGGAAGCTCAGCAGGTCGGTGGTGGCGTCAGCCGTCAGGGTGATCGACACGAAGTCCCACCCGACCGTGCCCTGGTAAGGCACCGACATCAGCGGCGTCGCCACGACGCTCGCGTTCGGATCCGGGTTGGAATAAGTCTCCGTGGGACCATAGATCGGGTCGGTCGTGCCGCTGCCCTTGCCGTTCAGCACCAGTCCCGACGTGCCCAGCGACACGATCCACTGGTCCGTGGTGGGAACCGGCTGGCCGTTGATCAGGCCGTACCCGCTCTGCTCGCTGGCACCCTGGTAGAAGGTCAGCGTATAGGTCTGGCCGACGGTCAATCCGGTGACGGAGTAGTTGAAGCCGCTCTCGAAGCTCGGATTGCCATCCGCCTCCACATAGTTCCCGGTCACGCTGCCGGTCGGATTGCCATAGGTCGACAAATAGGTGTTGCTCGCAGCCGATTCATCGGCCGATTGGCCATCGATGAAGATCAGGCCCTTTCCGCCGGTCCAGCCGACGGGGTCGACGTAGGTGAAGGCGCCCTTGGGCTGATTCTTGACGTCCGAAAAGTCGAGATTCACCAGGTTCGGCAACGCGGGATCGGCGTGCGCCACGGCGGCCACCAGCGACAGCGACAGGGCGGTGGAGGCGAGATAGAACGACTTGAATGGCACTGGCACGGTCGATACTTCCTCAAAATCGATTGCCTCGCGCAACGCAAAACCCATGCCAATAGCGAAAATCGTAATGTTTCAAAGCGTTGTATGTAGCCGAACCGCCACATCCCGCCGGACCTGTAAAGTCTGCCGACAACCATCGCGCGAAACGTTGTAACCGTTTTGTAATAGAGACCGATAAAGCCGCTACCCGGCAACGGACGCATCCCCCCCGATCGCCGCCAGCAACGGCAACAGCATCTCGCGCGGCGGACGCGGCCGGCCAACCGAACCGCGATAGATCGGCTGGCGCACCTGCGCATGACTGGCGGTGCGGATCGGCCGTTTCGTTGCATGGAACGCCAGGCACGCATCGTCCCAGTCCAGCCCGCAATGCGCAACGATCCGGCGCGCCTCTCCCGCCAGATCATCCACCACCGCCTCATACCGCACGTCCAGCATCACGCCGGCGGGCAGAACGTTCCGCCAATGCGTCATTGCCTGCTGATAGGCGCGATAATACCGGCCCAGTTCCCCCAGGTCGTACGAATACAGGTGCGCCGTCCCCGCGAACAGCACCGAGAACACCGACAGGCAGGTATCCACCGGGTCGCGGCCTGTGTGAATCAAACGCGCATTCGGCAGCGCCGCATGAATCAGGCCGGCATACTGAAAATTCCCCGGCAGCTTGTCGACGATCCGAACCGCACCCGTCGGAGCCGCCCGCCGCACCGCCTCCACATACAGCCCACCGACCCTGCGCAATTCAGCATCCGTCCACCGCGCCGCGACCGAGGCCGGAACGACATCCGATCCACCCACCCTGGCCAGCGCCGCCTCGAACAGCCGCCGCTCGCCCAGCGCATGCACCCCCGGATGACTGGCCAGGATCTGCTCCACCAGCGTGGTGCCTGACCGCGGCATCCCCACGATGAACACCGGCACCGGCGAGGGATCGCCCGCCCCGCCATGCCGCCCCATCCATCCCGCATCCAGCACACGGCTGGGTTCCGCCATCTCCCGCAAGGTCGATGCCTCATCATACCGAAGCAGCCGCCGCTGCAATGCGCCGCCCTCGATCAGCAGCGGAAACGCCCGCGTCACGTCGCCGCAATCGCCATACGCCTTGGCCAGCGCGAAACACAGTTCGATCTGTTCCGGCGGCGGCCGCGACGCCCGTGTCCGAGCCAGCCCCTCCAGCGCCGCCAGCCGAGGATCGTCGGCCCGCCACCGCGTGATATGACCCCAGTAATAGTAGAAGCGAGCCCGTTCCGGTGCCAGTTCGATCGCCCGCCCCAGCGCCGCGGCCGCCTCTTCATAGCGCCCGGTATCGGCCAGCACCTGCGCCATGATCGCATGTGTGTCGGATAGCCTCGGATCGACCGCGATCGCCCGCCGCACGCGCTCCAGCGCCTCCCCATGCCGGTCCACCATCGCCAGCGCCCGGGCCAGCAGGGTCTGCGCCACCGCGGATCGCGGCTGCTGGTTCAGCGCGCCGCGCAGGCAATGGATCGCCTCCTCCACCCGCTCCGCCAGCAGCAGGACCGATCCAAGATTTGATAACGTCTGAAAGTGCTTCGGCTGCTGCCTCAAGATCGTCCGGTAGGCCCGCTCCGCCCCGGCCAGGTCCCCTCGTTGCTGCAAAGCAACCGCCTGGCGAAACGCATCAGCCGGAATGATCACGCCCCCAGCGCCGCCAGCAACGGCCGCAGCAGCGCCGCATCCGGCCGCCAGCGCCCCACCGAATCCCGATAGATCGGCTGCCGCACCTGAATCACGCTCGCCGTATGCACCGCCCGCGGCGTCTTGTGGAATTGCAGACAGGCCGCGTCCCACGTCAGCCCGCAATGCGCCACGATACGCCGGGCCTGCGTGTCCAGATCGGCCACCATGTCCTCGTACCGCACCTCCAGCAGCACGTCCGCCGGCAGCACCGTCCGCCAATGCGCCATCAGCCGCTGATACGCCCGATGGAATCGCCCCAGTTCGCCAAGATCGTAACTGAACCCCTGCTCCCCCTCGAACACCTTGGAGAAGCACGACAGGCACGTGTCCACCGGATCGCGAACGACATGAATAATCCGCGCGCGCGGCAGGATCAGCGGAATCAGCCCGGCGAAACGAAAATTCGCCGGCATCTTGTCGGTGATCCGTTCCGCCTCCGGCGCCAGAGGCCGCAGCGCCGCCACATAAGCCGCCCCGATCTGCCGCAGGTCCGCACCGCTCAGCGTCCACATCGCCTCCGGGAACGGCAGCGACCCCAGCCGCTCCGTCAGCCGTTCCACCGTCGCCGGCAGCTCCGCCCACTCGCCGGCCCCGAACACCCCGTGATGGCTCGCCAGCACCTGCTCGACCAGCGTGGTGCCGGACCGCGGCATTCCCACGATGAACACCGGCAGCTCCGACGGATCGCCCAGCCCGCGCCTGGCCGCCAGCAGGTCCGCGGTGAACACCTCCCGTATGCGATCCATCGCCCCGAGTTCACGCGCTTCCTGATAGTCGATCTGCCGCCGCCTGGCCGCGTTGCCGTCCAGCAGTTGCGCGAAGCCACGATCCCGCTCGCCGATATCGTCGTACGATTTGGCCAGCGCGAAATGCACCCAGCAACGCTCCCGCGGCGACAGCATATCGATGCGCGGCAACATCGCCTCCAGCGCCGCGATCACCGGATCGCCACGCCGCACCTTGGCGAGATGCGTCAGGAAGTAGCAGAACTGCGGCTGCTCCGGCGCCAGAGCGACCGCCCGCCGCGACGCTTCCTCCGCCGCCGCCATCTCCCCAATCTGCGCCAGCGCCAGCCCCACCACGCTGTGCGCTCGGGCAAACCCCGGCCGCACCTCGATCGCCGAACGGCACAGCGCGATCGCCTCGGCGTGGCGGTTCAGCGCCGTCAGCGCCCCCGCCATGCCCGCCATGGCCTCGACATGATCCGGCTCCAGCGTCAGCACGCGCTGAAAATGCTGGATTGCCGCCTCCTCCCGATGCCGCCGCGTCAGACCCGTCGCCAGCCCGTACTGCGCATCGATGTTGTCGGGATCGGACTCCAGCACCGTCCGGTAGGCCGCCATCGCCTCCTCGTCGCGCTCCAGCCGCCGCAACGCCCGGCCCAGTCCCAAACGAGCCTCCAGGTAATCGGCATCGACATCCAGCGCCTGGCGAAAGCAGCCGACCGCGTCTTCCGGCCGGCCCACCCGAACCAGCAGCATGCCCAGCCCATGGCTGGCCTCGGCGAAATCCGCATCCGCCGCCAGCGCCGCGCGATAATGGGCCATCGCGTCCGCTGCCCGCCCATCGCGGGCGAACAATTCGGCCATGCCGAAATGCGCCTCCGGATGATCCGGCTGGATCGCCAGGACCGCGCCGTAGCTTGCCAGCGCGGAGTCATACGCGCCCATCGCCTGCAAACACCCGGCCAGCCCGAAATGCGCGTCCACCATGTCCGGTCGCAGCGCCACCGCCCGCCGGTAGCTCTCCACCGCCTCCGCCTGCCGTCCCAGCGCCTGCAGCGCCGCCGCCAGGTTCCCATGCACCTCCGCCGTATCCGCCAGCCCCGCCGCTCGGCGCAGCAGCAGCGCGGCCGCCGCCGGCTGCCCCTGGCTCAGCCGCAACGCACCGAAATGAACCAGCCCCGCGACGTGCGCCGGCTCCGCGGTCAGCAGGGCCGCATACAGGCGGGCCGCGTCCTCGAGCCGGCCCTGAAGGTGCAACGCGCGCGCTTCCTCGAACATGGCACCGCGCTTATCCCGGCCGATCCGGAATCGCAATCCTCCGCCGCTACGACCCCAGCGCCGCGCGTATCCGCGCATCATACCGGTCCGCCAGGTCGCGCAACGCCTGCCCGCAATCCCCCGCGTAGGACGACCCGTGCATCACCGCCAGCGTCCGCGGCGCCAGCCCGGCCAGCCCGCGGATGATCCGTCCAGTCGCCGGAGCCAGGCTGCTGTAGCCAAAACCATCCTCCGCCGCCATCGCCGGCCCCACCACATCCGCCTCGGTCACCGCCGGCCCGTTCCCCGGATGAGTGAACAGGTCGCCGCACAGCAGCGTCTCCGTGGTCTCCTCGAACAGCACCCCGGCTTCCCAGCCATGCGGCACATGCGGCGTATCCAGGTAGCGCAGCCGCTTGCCGCCGATATCCAGCACCTCCCCATCCGCCAGCGTCCGAGGCGCTCGGTCCGCCATGTCGTCCAGCGACACCCGCGAGGCAATTTCCCCATGTGTCACCGTGGCATGCGGCGCGATCCGCAGCCATTCGTTCATCGCCCCGCACTCATCCGCCTCGACATGCCCGAACGAGACCCACCGCAGCCGCTCCGGCGGCATCACCCGCGCCAGCGCCGCCGAGATCAGCGGGAACATCCGCCGGTGCCCGCAATGGAACAGCAGCGGTTCCTCGCCCAGCACCAGGAACTGGTTGAAGGTGAACCCCGCCGGCGCCGCCACCTCCGCCACGAAGGTGGAGAACCGGTAGATCCCGGCCGCGACCTCGTCGATCCTGGTGTCCATCGTCCCGCCTTCCGTTGCGCCGCCAGCAATACCACGCCCCTGCGCCCCAGCAACCTGCACCAGCAACCCCGCCCCGGAAAACCCCGCCCTGGAAAACCCTGACCCGGAAAACCGGGCCCTGGAAAACCCCGCCCTGGGGAACCCTGGACGGACCGGTGCTTCCAAAGTATGAGCCAAATCGTCGGACCGCCGTTACGAGGCTGTCCCCCGAGGAACGCTGGGCGATGCTCTACGACATGGTGAATGCCGATAAGGCGGGCAGGGCACCCGACAGCCCCGGTGTGGTGGGGTATTGGTACAACCATGGCGGCATCAACAACCAGAAGATGGCGCTGATCGGCCTGCTGCTGTCCGCCATCAAGGATCGCCAGACCACCAACCTGCCGTATATCTACAACAAGGACCTGCAAACCGAGCAGGAGTATCTGGTCCGGCTGGAGAACGTTTTTGACCTGAACCTGATCCGCGCGTTCGTCAGGCGCCAGGGCCTGACGGTCCAGTCCGCCTGCCCCGGCGGCAAGCGTGGCGGGTGGGACTATTTCTATGCGTATTCCCGGTTCGTCAACGACCCCGCGGAACGGCCGGCATTGTCGACCACCCTGGCCGCGATCAGCCATCTGCGGCCGCGCATCGCCTCCCACCCGGCTTTCATCGACCTCCGCAACTTCATTTTCAATTCGATCGGCATCGACACCGTCGTTCAACTGAGGATCGAATCCGACTGGCGTGACCATTTCGAGCGTGGCCTGCGTCCGCGTATCGGCGACGCCGAACACAACGGCATCGGCTTTCTGGAAATACTGTCGAAGGTCAGGAATACATTTCCCGATATCAGGATCCTCTACGCCACGGCGGACGAAAACGCCCTGCTGTCGTCCAAGCACGAGATCAGGGACCTGTGCCGTTCGCGTCTCGGGATCGAGGTGCTGTGGAAAAGCGACCTGCTGAACCCGGCGCTGATCCGCGACCTGACACCGCTCGACCTGTCATTGATCGATTTCGAGATCGCCAGGCATGCAAGCCGGTTCGTCGGCCTGACCACTTCCACGTTTGCCAACATGCTGTGCATCGAGGCATTCGCCCGCGGCCGCAAACCGGTCGCCGGTCACTTCATCTACAATCATCCCGGCGATCGGGTGATGGAACGGAAGGACAATGGTTTCACGTCCTCCGTCCAACTGGCGATCTCGCCGAACAGCGCGGTGCTGCCGCCGCCCGACGATGATACGCCGTGACGCCGTTCAGTGCGTCGCGGAGGCCACCTTGTCCCCCAGATGGGCCAGGCACGTCCGCATGATCGGTGCGCAATAGGCATCCGGCGCCCCCGTCGCATTCTTCTCGCCGGAGTAAAGAATCTGCGTGACATGACCGTTCTTAAGTTGGAACGTCGCGTGGCAGTAGGCACCGTAGGAAAACGAAATCCCGCCTACCACCGGCAGTGAGAAGTTGTCGGAACTGGTCGACGTCGCGTAGTAGGTCAGGATGTCCGTCGTCCCGAAACTGCTGTGCTGATCCGGCACGCCCAGGCACGATTCCAGGCTCACTTCCGACATCCCCAGCAACCGCGTCTGCGCCTCGTGCGCGATATGGGAATCCTTCACCGCACACCCGGTCAGCAACAGCGTCGCAAGGCAGATCGGGCAAAACCTGATCATCCGGTTGCCAATCCTGCGGCTTCCTGTCCTGCTGTTTCCTGTCCTGCAATTCCCAATCCTGCGGTTCCCATTCCTGCGGTTGTTGCTCATGCGGCCGAACGTCCTTCATTCCGATGACAAATCGGCGTGGGAATCGCTCCCCACGCCGTCCTCCAGATTGCAACCAGGCGGCCCGTCACGGTCAACCCGTTCGGGCCGGTCGTAGCGCTGATTTGATCTCATCTCCATCCGAACAAGGGCAATCGGGCTGACTCCAATGTGTCTCCCAACGCATTCGTTCCGCATGAACCGCGCCGGCGGAAGGCCGGCCTGCGGTTGGTGCCTGTCATTTTTGAGGCGGCTGTAGCGGGATAAGAGAGGATGCAGGCGATTGTTCTTGCGATGCGGCGCATTTGGACTTTGGACTGGCGGAGGTTGATCAGCAGGCATAGGGGCTTGCCGGTCGCCCGAAAGTCGCTTCGGCATTGCGGGGCTGCACGTCGCTCAGCGCGGCGACCACCTTGCGTTCGACGATGACTTGATCCCCGACAATTACGTAATCGGAATAAATTACGATTCCCCGCTGCGCGACACCAACCAAGGACCTTCGCATCTCATCTGCAAGGCATTCTCACAGATTTTTTGAGATCCCATGACCGAGCCGATCGGCAACCTGAAAGCCCACCCAATGATCCGCCCGGACGCCATCCCCAACAACCACGCATCCCCCTCATCCCATCTAATCCCGCTAATCCGCCTCGAAAAACCTACCGTGGCCCCCATGACGACACCTGGCCGGGGGCAGGAAG
>DATAZJ010000249.1:0-1551 GCA_036272115.1 Rhodopila sp.
CAAGAATCCAGTGCGGATGCAGACTCTTGCATCATAAGTCATCGAAATTAGAACGGAAACACAACAGTTCCGGTTGCGTGGTGGGCGATAAACGATCCGTACTCAACTTGATCGGTGATCACTGGCGCGCGGCGACCTCTACCCCACCCCATAGTCCCGCTTGGCCGCCTCAGCCGAAAGATACCCCAGCCGCACGTCCCGCCGCACCGAATCCGGGTCCCGCTCTGCTGCCGGGCCCATGCCGCCACCACCGGGCATCTCGATCACCAGACGTTCTCCGGCGGGCACGACCTGCAGGCCTTTCGGTTTTAGTTCCACACCCGACTTCAGCGATAATGCCCCACGCTGTCCCGCGCCACCACCGTTACGACCCCGAGCGGGAAACTTTACGCGTTCGAAACCGGCGAAGATGCCGAACGCAGCATCCTCCCGAGAACTGACTTCCATCACCTGACCCAACCCGCCACGATACCGCCCGGAACCACCGGAATCCTGCCGCAACTCCTTCTTCCAGATGACCAGTGGGGTGATTGCCTCGGTTGCCTCCACCGGCACGTTGCGCACGCCTGATGGAAACGGGGTCGCCGACAACCCGTCCTGGCGCGGCCGAGCGCCGGCGCCGCCGGAATGGAAGCTCATGACCATGAACTGGGTGCCGGCTTTGTCGCCGACGCCGGTCAGCCCATGGCCGGCGACCATTTTGAGGCTCCAGAGGTTGGAGGTGCCCTCGGCGGGGACGCGGCCGGGGATGGCCTGTTCCAGGGCGCCGTAGACGACGTCGGGCATCATGTGGCCGATCGAGGATCGTGCGTAGACCGCGGCCGGATAGGTGGCGCTAACGATCGTTCCGGGCGGGGCCGTTACTTTCACCGCGTCCAGGGTGCCGGCGTTGTTGGGGATCGTCGGCGCCACGACGCAGTTGATGCCGAAGGTTGTATAGGCTTCCGTATAGCACAGCGGGCAGTTGATCGCGTAGGTGGACATACCGGAGGTGCCGGTAAAATCCACATGGATCGTATCTTCGCCAATGGTAACCGATGCAACCAGATCGAGCGGCTCCTCATACCCATCCACCCGCATCGTATTGGCCCACGTTCCTTTCGGCAGCTTGCCGATCGCCTCGGACATCGCGCGGCGGCTGCGGGTGATGATCTCCTCACCCAGCATATCCAGATCGTCCAACCGGAATTCGCGCATCATCGACACCAGCCGCCGGCTGCCGATGTCGTTGCAGGCGATCAGCGCGTACACGTCGCCGATTACCTGGACAGGCTCGCGCACGTTGGCGCGGATCATCGCCAGCAGGTCTTCGTTCATCACGCCGGCGCGGGCCAGGCGCAGCAGCGGAATGAACAGGCCTTCGTGCCAGATCTGCCGGCCCTCAGGCGTTTGGCCGACGCCACCCATATCGACCAGATGCGACGTGCAGGCGAACAGCGCGACGATACGGCCGTCCATGAACGTGGGCGAAACGACCACCAGATCGTAGAGATGGCCGGTGCCCTTCCAGGGATCGTTGGTGATGTAGACGTCGCCTTCTTTCATATCCTC
>DATAZJ010000250.1:0-4698 GCA_036272115.1 Rhodopila sp.
AGGGGCAATAAATAGCGGTATAACTTGGACACAAAGGGAATTTTTTGCAGGTAGCTGGTTTTGAAGGGTCGCTTCAAGGACCCGACGCGATGCTCCGCGGGCAGGTAGTCGATAAGACAAAAAGTGTCGGCGTCAGGGAACTCGGCCAGCATTATTTCCAGTACTTTTTCCGACCCTGCATAAGTAGTCAGCCATTCATGAACGAATGCAATCTTCATCAGGCGCTCCGAATGTATTTCCAACGTAGCTTAATAATGTCTGACATATAATCAAACGAAATGACAGAACTTCCAGAGCCGCCGAATGGAGAGGCCGGCTGACATCCATCAGCCGGATGACTTAGAAAGTATCGTACGAAAGAAGCGCATATAGTCCGCGGACTCGATGGTTTTTGACATGAGTCCAACCTGCATATCCCCTGCACATCGGACAGGGACGGAGCGGAGCCAGGTCGGGCTGCATCCAGGATCGCCGCGACGACGGAGAAGCGGCGATGCGCTACCTTCTTCGCAGGCCCCTTCAGCTCTGCTTGGACAACTGCCGCGACATCAGCACAACGTCTTTTCCATGGTCCGTCTCCGGACCGACAAGCTGCCACCCCAGCCGGGCGTATAGCGGCGCGGACGTCCGGGTGTACAGCCACAGGGTCGACACCCCGGCCGCGGTGGCGAACGCCTCCACCCGGCGCACCAGGGCGTTTGCATAGCCGCGGCCTCGCGCCGCCGGTTCGACGAACACCCCGGCAAGCCATGGGGTCAGGTCCGAACGCGAAGCCAAGTCGTCATGCCTGAGGCCAGCGGTTCCGACCGGTCTGTCCTGCTCGAACAGCACGAAGGTTTCCTCGGGGCCATTGGGCGGCGCCAGAATACGCGCGACCACCTGTTCCGGGGTCCGGCCGCCGGGATAGCCGAATTCCGCCACCAGCCAGTCAGCGACGATGCGGGCCAGCTCCGGCCGGCCACGTGTCGTTTCTATCCTGTGCATGATCATCCCCCGATAAAGCTCGGCTCAGCTTAGCAGACCTCGTCCGGCGAGATTCCGCATCAGCGCGCCGGGGCCGAACGTCCAGGCCTCGCACTGGTCGGTTGGTTTGATCCGGTTCACCAGACGGCCCAGCTTCGGTGCAGCGATGGTAACGATGTCGCCGTATTTATGAGTGAATCCCTGGCCCGGTGCGTCGCGGTCCTGCACCGGCGCGAACATGGTGCCAAGGAACAGCACCGCGCCATCCGGGTAGCGATGGTGCGCGTTGACCATCTGCGCCACCAGATCGGCCGGATCGCGGCTGATTTTCGCGATCGACGACGATCCTTCCAGCACGAAGCCGTCCGTCCCCTCCACCCGCAACGTCACGGTGGTGGACCGGATGTCGTCCAGCCCGAAGCCACTGTCGAAGAAGCGCAGGAACGGCCCTATGGCACAGGACCCGTTATTGTCCTTCGCCTTGCCCAGCAGCAGCGCCGACCGCCCCTCCACGTCGCGCAGATTGACGTCGTTGCCCAGCGTGGCACCGACGATCCGCCCTTGCGAGGACACCGCCAGCACCACTTCCGGCTCCGGATTGTTCCACGACGAATTCGGATGGATACCCGCGTCCATCCCGGTGCCGACCGAGGCCATCGGTTGCGACTTGGTGAAGATTTCCGCGTCCGGCCCGATACCGACCTCCAGATACTGGCTCCAGGCGCCTTGCTCGATCAGCACCTGCTTCAGGTGCATCGCGTCGGGTGAGCCGGGCTTCAGCCTGCCCAGGTCGTCGCCGACCAGACGGGTGACCTCCTGCCGGATCATTCCGGCGGCGTTGATGTCGCCGCGTGCCCGTTCCTCGATCACCCGTTCCAGCATCGAAATTGCGAAGGTGACGCCGGCGGCCTTGATCGCCTGCAGGTCGAGCGGCGCCAGCAGCCACGGCCGGCGGGCATCGCGGCTCTCCACAGGAGTGTTGGCCAGCAACGCGTCGACGGTGCCGATCATTTTCCCCTCGGCCCCACGCAGCGCGCTGGCCGGGTCGGCGGCCTCGCACAAATCCCGCATGGTTGGGAACTGCCGTGAAATATCCAGCACATGACCGTCACGAACAGCTACCACCGACGGGCCATCCAACTCAGGGCGCCAGATCCGCCCGGCCAGCGCGGCGGCGGCGGCATCGTCGGGCAGGGCGGTTCCGATTTGGGTGGCGAATGGGCTCATGGGGGATGCGTCCTCGGTTTCCCCGAACCGTACAGCCTTTCACCGCCGACTGGAATTGCCCCGCCTTCGGTCAGATCCGTTCGGCTTCCGCCGCCGCGGCGTCGATCGCGGCGGCGATCGTGCGCACCCGCTCATCCGGGATCGGCCCGCCGGCCATCCGCAACCGCAGTGCCGTTTTGAGGTTCTCGATCGCGCGAATGATGCGCGGGTCGGGCACCACGCTGCGCTCCCGTGCGATGGCGTCGATGCGGGCCTGAATGGCGTCGAGAGTAGCCTGGTTGGCCTTCAGGAATGTCTCGCCCTCCGCCGTGGCCTGGTAGAGCTTCTTGCCGTCCTGCGCGGCGACCCGGGCAAACCCTTGTTCCTCCAGCATTGTCAGCGTCGGATAGATCACGCCGGGGCTGGGGCTGTAGCCGCCGCCCATCCGATCCTCCAGAGCCTTGATCAGGTCGTAGCCGTGCGCCGGCTTGGCCGCGACCATGCTGAGCAGGATGAAGCGCAAATCGCCGTGGTCGAATACCCGCCGGCGGCCGCCGTGATGATGCTCCCGTCCGCCGAAGCGGTCCCCGGTATCGCGGGCGAACCGCTGCTCCCCCGAATGACGCTCGCCCTCGCCGCGAAATCCATGGTGATGGCTATCATGATTATGCCGGCCATGGTTGTGATGATGCATGCTGTCTGTGTTTCCTTATCAAGCCGGGCCGGATTGGCTCGGCGACAAAGATATAATAAAGATATAACTTAATTTCAAGATATATCTTACGATGTCGCCCATTAATTCCGGAACGCGCCCGATCGAGGTAACCTGCACCGACACCATCAATGGAGGGCATAGCCATGAAACGCCTGTTCGGCGGCCACGATACCCCGGCCGAATCCTTTCCGGTCGCGCACAGCGACGAGGCGTGGCGGCAACGTCTCGATCCCGCCCAATTCCACGTGTTGCGTAAGCACGGCACGGAACGTGCCGGAACCAGCCCGCTGAACGCCGAAAAGCGACGGGGGACATTCGCCTGCGCCGGCTGTGGCAAGGCGCTGTTCGGTTCGGATGGGAAATTCGAAAGCGGCACCGGCTGGCCTAGTTTCACCCAGCCGTTGGAAGGCGCCGTCGCGACCACCGAGGACCGCAGCCTGTTCATGACCCGGACCGAGGTGCATTGCGCGGACTGCGGCGGTCATCTCGGTCATGTTTTCCCCGACGGGCCGCGGCCGACCGGGCAACGCTACTGCATGAATGGCGTCGCCATGACATTCAGACCGGCGGACGATCGATAGTGGCAGGGACCGGCGCCGCATTCGCGCCGGATGACAATCGCTGGATCGGCGGCCGACCGCCCTTAAACCGCCCGCCCGGACGTGAGATACTGCCATCCCGGCGATCAGCGCCGAGGGGAGCAGCCATATGAGCGACTTCGAACTGGCCTGGGACTCGCGCTGCGGTGTGGCGGAATCACCGGTATGGGACGTCGCCACGCGGCGCGTGCTGTTCTGTGATATCAACGGCAAGCGGATCAATGCCTTGTCGGTCGATACCGGAGCCCGCCAGTCCTGGGATTTCCCCGAGGTCGTGGGCAGCTTCGGCTTGTGCCGGTCCGGCCGCCTGGTGGTCGCGCAGCGCCATCACGTGGTGCTGTTCGACCCAAAATCCGGCGCCATCACCGAACTGACGCACAAAATTCAGGAGCCGGCGACCAACCGCCTGAACGACGGCAAGGTCGGGCCCGACGGCGCGTTCTGGGTCGGTGGCATGGATGAAAACAGCCCCCGTCAGAAGATCGCCGCCCTTTACCGCGTCACCGCCGACGGAGAAATCACCAAGCAGGAGGACGGCTACGCGGTCTCCAATGGTCTGGCTTGGTCGCCGGACGGACGGATTATGTATCATTCAGATTCCACCGCCGGCCTGATCGAGGCCTGGAACTTCGACCCCGCCACCGGCGGCCGTACCCATCGCCGTGTCCTGG
Source organism: Rhodopila sp. (assembly GCA_036272115.1). Taxonomy (GTDB): domain Bacteria; phylum Pseudomonadota; class Alphaproteobacteria; order Acetobacterales; family Acetobacteraceae; genus Rhodopila. The sequence continues at coordinate 4,155 of DATAZJ010000250.1, forward strand.
CCACGCTGACCAACACTGACGGCCGTCCCGACGGCGCCGCGACCGACGCCGACGGCAACTATTGGTCTGCTGGTCCCTCGGCAGGCTGCATCAATTGCTTCAGTCCAACCGGCGAACTATTGCACAAACTTCCCTTCCCGGTGCCAGGCCCGACCATGCCCTGCTTTGCCGATGGGATGTTGTACGTGACCTCTCTCCGCGAAGGAAAATCGGCCGAACAACTGGCCGAGTTTCCGACACTGGGTGGTCTGTTCCGAATTAAGGCACCAGCCGCCGGCGCGCCGGTCGGCCTGTTCGCCGATTAGTACGCATTATACGGTGGCGGCGGTGGCGCCTGGTAATATCCCGGCGGCGGTGGCCGTTGCGGCGTCGTTGCCGCACCGCCGATTGCGCCGGTCGCGCCGCCGATAAGGGCGCCCGTCGCGGCACCTCGGCCGCCGCCCAGCGCCCCGCCAATCGCCGCGCCCGCACCCGCGCCGATCAACCCGCCGCCAACCGCGCGCTGGCCCGGATCATACGGATCGGTGCAGGCGGAGACCGAAAG
>DATAZJ010000251.1:0-5549 GCA_036272115.1 Rhodopila sp.
ACCGTCACGATATCCGATCGGTCGCGCTGCGTATCGGCACCTACCGTACCCTGCCGATCGACCAACGCTCGCTCGCCACCTGGCTGAGCCCGCGCGACGTCGCCCACCTGGTCGATGTGTCGCTCCGCTATCCCGATCCCGGCTGCATGGTGGTCAACGGCTATTCCAACAACACCCGCCTGAAAACCCATGACCCCAACTGGGCCGTTCTCGGCTACCACCCAAGCGACAACGCCGAGGACCACCGAGAGATGCTGCGCGCCCAAGGCGTCGACGTCGACTCACCCGACCGCGACGAATGGGAATGGCCCGAACACGGCGGCTCCCACGCCCGCGTGCCAGAACGGCCAGCCCGCCCAACCTAAACCCGGCCGCATGGTCCCCTACCGCAGACCCACCGTCGCGCAGACCCACCGCCGACCCACCCCCCGTCATGCCGACGCAGGTCGACATCCACGCCGTCTGCTTATCCAGACAAAGCCCCGTCATGCCGCCCCGTCGGCCGCCACGACGGCGAAATCTACATGCCGCCTGGTATCATGCCCCCACCTGACGCTTCAGCCCAGCCCAGCGGTCCAGTATCGGCAAAATCTGATCCCGTCCCTCGGCCGGCAGGCTGACATTCACCCGAACCGCCCCCAGCTCGCGGAACCGTTGCAACTTGGCAGCGTCCTCCGGCGCGCCGCCGATCGTCACCGGCAACGAACCCCGTCCGGCCTCGGCCGCCATCTTCTGGAAGCCCGGCATGTACTCCTCCGGATTGCCGCTGGTCGCATTCGGAAACCACCCGTCACCGTAACGGATTGCCCGCCGAGCAGCCCACGGAAACGCGCCACCCACAAGGATAGGCGGATACGGCTTGTGAGTCGGCTTTGGCCAGGTCTGCATCGATGGCACCTTGACGATCTCGCCATTATATTCCGCCGTCGATTTGGTCCAGATCTCCTTCATCGCCTCGATCTGCTCCCGCATCTTCTGCATGCGCGTCGCGAAAACCGTGCCGTGCGCTTCGATTTCCTCAACATTCCACCCGCCGCCGATACCGAACAGGAACCGCCCGCCGCTGACCTGGTCGATCGAGGCAACCGACTTCGCCGTCTGGATGGTATCCCGCTGGATAACCAGACAAATCCCAGTCGCAACCTTCAGCGTCCTGGTCACCGCGGCTGCCGCCGCCAGCGTAACGAACGGATCCATCACGTCATAATAGCGCTTCGCCAGCTCCCCACCGCCCGGCGGCGGCGTGCGCCGAGGCACCGGAATATGCGAATGCTCCGCCGCCCAAAGCGAGTCGAACCCGCGCTCCTCCAGCGCCACCGCAAGTTCGGTCGGAGAAATCGAGTAGTCGGTAAAGAAGATCGATGCACCAAATTCCATGGACTTCTGCCTTCATTGTTGACGTGATTGGGCTGGACCATCCGGAGACGAGCAAACGCCCGGGCCTGTCCCCACTATGGGCGCGATAACCCGGACTAGGCAATCGGCGGCCCGGAGCAGGATCGCCGGAGGCCGCAGGCCAGATGGCATGAACCACGCGAAATCCGTTAATCCAACGCCGTCGCAACACCCCGCATCCACACCACCACCGCTGTCGCGCCCGCATCCGGCACCCCGATCGCCCGATCCCCCAGATACGCCGCCCGGCCAACCCGAGGATGCATCGCCGCCGTCGCCGCCGTCCCTTTTTCCGCCGCGGCAACCGCCCGCTTCCAGCTTTCGGGCAGTCCGGCCCCACCCCGCACCGCCGCGGTAAACGCCTCGCTCGCCGGCTCCAGCGCATCCAGCATCGACCGGTCACCGCGTTTCGCCCCACCCAATGCGGCAATGCTGGCCACCGCACTGGCAAAAGCCCGAGCCCACGCCTCGGCCGTCACCGGACCATCGCCAAGTTCGCGGCCCGCCCGCAGCAGCGCGGTGGCATAGAACGGCCCAGAACTGCCCGCGATCGCCCGCCGCAGCACGTTCGCCATCGCCGCCAACGCCATATCGGGCCGACCCCAGGCCGAACCCGGCATCGCCCGAACCGCCGCCGCACCACGCGCCATGCTGATCCCCAGATCGCCATCGCCCGCTCGGCTATCCAGATCCGTCAGCATCGCCTCGTCCCGCTCCAGCGCCGTGGCAGCGGCCAGAACGGCCCGCCGCACACCCTCGCCGCCGGCCCCGCCTTCGCTACCCGGCGCGGCATCCCCCGACGGATCGGCCATCACCGGCAAAACCACCCGACGCTGACCGACCCGCCCGCCACCCGGCCACGCCGGCGCCTCGGCCGAAGCATCGAGCCGTTTCAATCGCGCATCGTCCACCACCATCAAACTCAGCGAGCACCCAGGCATCTCCAGCGCGGTCATGAAGTTGCCGGCCCAGGCCCGCTCCACCCGTATCGCGTGGCCCCGCAGGGCAACCAGCGCCCGGCGCGCCACGATCGCCAGTTCCATCGGCGGCGTGCCGCCCAGCCCGTTCACCAGCAGCACAACCCGGCCCGCCCGCACATCCATCTGCGCGATCAGCGTGGAGACAATGGTGTCCACCACTGCATCCGCCGGTTCCAGCGGCACTCGCCGAACCCCTTGCTCGCCATGAATCCCCAGCCCGAGTTCCATCTCATCATCACCCAGCGAGAACCCGGGCTTGCCCGCCGCCGGAACTGTGCTCGCACCCAGCGCGACACCCATTGTGCCAAGCGCGGCCGCCGCCATCGTCGCCTCCGCCACGACATCATCCAGTGCCAGCCCTGCCGCGGCCGCCGAACCCGCCACCTTATGCACCAGCACGGTCCCGGCGATGCCACGCCGGCGAGACGGTGCGACCGTCGCATGCAGCGCAACGTCATCAGCCACCACGACTACCCGCGTCGGAATGCCTTCAGCCGTCGCCAGTTCCGCCGCCAGCCCAAAATTCAGCCGGTCCCCCGTATAGTTCTTGACGATCAGCACAGCCCCCGCCGGGCCGCCGGCCGCCCGTATCGCCGCCAGCACGGCGTCGACACTGGGGGAGGTAAAAACATCGCCGGCAATGGCCGCCGTCAGCATGCCCGCCCCGACATAGCCCGCATGCGCCGGCTCATGCCCGCTGCCGCCGCCCGACAACACCGCGACCGGACGCGCATGCGGTGGCGGCAGGTCGGCCCGCACGATCACGTCCTCCTTATCGAGCAGCGCCAGCCCGGGATACAGATCCGCCAATCCTTCCAGCATGTCCCGCACGACATGGCGTGGATCGTTGATCAGTTTCTTCATCGGTTCGACTCTCCTCTTCCCGCTTTCGACTACGCCAATCATGCCACCTCTGCCAGTGGGGCAAGACGAGGGGGAAGACCGTGGGCAAGACCGACACGAACCCGTAACCAAAACCCGTGCTCCGGCCCGGGTGTGAAGAATTGAGGCACTCTCTGTGGGCCAATGCAATGACCCCTAAGCCACTCCATCCCCTCCATCCGCCTCAAACGCCTTCCTTCGCAAAACCAGCACGCCCCATCGTCGTTCACCAACCGGCAACCGCACCACCCCGTCACCACCGTTGTGCCAACACAAACACAGCGGTACCATCCATCTCAACCAACCCCCCGAGAGAGGACACAGCATGGAATACCGCCGCCTGGGACGCACCGGCCTGAAGGTCTCGGAAATCTGCCTCGGCACGATGACATTCGGCCACGGCACCGACCGCACCGAAGCCGACCGCATCGTGCACACCTCCCTGGACGCCGGCGTAACGTTCTTCGACACCGCCGACGGCTACAGCGAAGGCGTATCCGAAACGATGCTCGGTCAGGCCCTGGGCACGCGCCGGCGGGAAACCGTCATCGCCACCAAGGTCTTCGCCCCGATGGGCCCCGGCCCCAACGACTCCGGCATGTCGCGCGTCCACATCATGAACGCCGTCGAAGCCAGCCTGCGTCGCCTGGGAACCGACTACATCGACATATACTACATCCATCACGTCGACGTGCAGACACCCCTGGAGGAAATGCTGCGCGCCTTCGACGACCTGGTCCGCCAAGGCAAAATCCGTTATCCCGCCTGCAGCAATTACGAGGCCTGGCGGCTGATGGAAGCCCTCTGGATCAGCGACAGCAAAGGCCTCGCCCGGTTCGAGGCCTATCAGCCACAATACAGCCTCGTCGTCCGCGACATCGAAGAAGAACTCGTTCCGGTCTGCACCCTCAAGGGACTCGGCATGGTGGTATGGTCACCGCTCGCCGGCGGCTATCTCTCCGGCAAGTACAGACCCGGAGAACAAGCCGTCGCCGGATCGCGCTCCGAAGAAAAATGGGCGTTTCCAACACGGTTTTTCCACCCGAACCACACCGCGATCCTGGCCGGGCTGCTGGAAGTGGCAAAAGACCTCGGATGCAGCCCCGCTCAGGTGGCGGTCCGCTGGGTCCTCGAACAGCCATGCGTCGCCAGTGCCATCATCGGCGCCCGGCACGCCGACCAACTCGGTGACACCCTGGCCGCCGCCGGCTGGCAACTGCCCGAAGCCGCACGCAAACGGCTCGACACGATATCGGCTCAACCCCACCGCTACCCAAGAGCCATGGAGGAAACGATGATGCAACGACGCGACCATGCGGTGAAAATGCCGGCCAGGCCGCGCTAACCGGCCGCACTTGCGTCCCGGCCGGATACGCCGATGATGGCAAGGCCATCGTGCGGGGGAGAAAACGACAATGACGGTTGCCCGTGAGCTCGCGGACTTCCTGGTAGGAACCGCCACGTCCGATCTGCCGCCGCAGGCCATGCGCCACGCCGCCATGGTCATCGCCAGCACCATCGCCAGCGCGGCATACGGCACGCAAATCCAGTCCGCCCGCATCATCCGCGACCTCACCCGCGAACAAGGCGGCCGGCCCGACGCGTCCCTCTGGTTCGACACCGGCGCCAAACTGCCGGTCGCCGAGGTTGCCCGCGCCAACGCCATGCTCAGCGACGCCGCCGCGTCCGACGACAGCGACCTGCGCAACATCGTTCATGCCGGCACCCCGCTGACCGCCACCTCGCTCGCCTTCGCCGAACGCCTCGGCGCCACCGGCCAGGACGTGCTGACGGCCATCATCATCGGCTACGAAGCCGCCGGCCGCATCAGTGAACCGATCACCCCGAACTTTCGCGCCCGAGGCTTCCACGGCTGCCTCGGCGCCGTCTTCGCCGCCGCCGTCGCGGCATCCCGCCTGCTGCGCCTGAACGTCGACCAGACCGCGCAGTCGATCGCCATCGCCGCCACCTCGATCGGCGGCCTCGCCACCGCCGCCGACACCAGCGTGGCGCGCGAATACCACGCTGGCCTCGCCGCCCAGCTTGGCGTCAACGCCGCCCTGGCCGCGCAACGGGGCTACCTGGCGGAAGAGCGCATCCTGGAAACTTACCAGGGCTTCTTCGAGGCATTCGGCGGCGTCGACGGCACCGCCGCCGCCGCCATCGCCACAAGCGATCTAGGCCAGGACTGGGACATCATAACCGACATGGCGATCAAACTGGTCCCCGGCGGCCACCCCTACCACGCATTCGGAGAAGCCGCCGCCAACGCCGCCCGAGACGGCAACATCG
>DATAZJ010000252.1:0-18308 GCA_036272115.1 Rhodopila sp.
GTCACGGCCTGCGGCCGGGCATGCGCCATCAGCACTTCGCAACCCGGAAACGCCCAGCGGTACTGGGAGCAGAGGCCTTCGTCGTCCTCGACGATCAGCAGTTTCGGTTTCGGCATATCGCTCCCGATCATGCGTCGGCCGAGGCCGGCTCACCGACGCCCGGACGAACCGAGGGAAGAATGATCCGCATCGTGGTACCGGATTGCGGGCTGCTGAACACCAGCAGGTCGCCGCCGGCGTCGCGCACCAGTTCGCGCGCCTGATAGGCGCCGATGCCGTGGCCGTCGCCCTTGGTGCTGCGCAGCGGACGGAACAGTTCGTCGCGGATGAATTCCGGGCCCATGCCCGCGCCTTCGTCGATGATGTCGACGACGAGGCCGTGTGGTTCCATCCGCAGGTCGACGCGCACCGGGGCATCGGGCGCCGAGGCTTCGGCGGCGTTGTTCAGCAGGTGGCTGACCACCGCGTCGAACGCGTCCGGATCGATCGCCGCGCCGGCGCCCTCCCCGCGGTCGGAGAAAACGATGTCCCGGTGTCGTGTCATTTGACACGTGTCGACAAGGTCGCGAAGCCGGTCCGCCGGTGTGATGAGCGCATGGTCGCGTTCCTGGCGTTCCGCCTGCAGGCGGTTGAGCAACCGGGTGATCTTGCCGACCGAGGCCCGCACCGTGGCCAGCATGTCGCGCTGGAATTCGGGATTGTCCGCGTAAACCTCGGCATTAGTCAGAAGCATCGAAAGCTGCCCGGACACGTTCTTGATGTCATGGATGACGAAAGCGAACCGCTGGCCGTACTCACGCAGCTGGCGGGTCTGCGTCAGGATCTGCATTGCCCGCTGTTCTGCTACCCGGCTCGCGATTTCGCGACCGATCACTCGTAGCAGGTCGTATGCCTCCCGGTCCAGTTTGAATTGCGCCCGCGACCGGGTCAGCACCACGAAGCCGATCACGGTGCCGAAATGATTCAGCGGCAGTACCACCCATGACCGCCGCAAGTCAGGGAGCCAGGCATCGGATCCGGGATGTTCGTCCAGCCGCACGATCCAATCGCCGTCCTTGAACAGGGCGACCAGCGGATGGCCAGGCGGCACAGGTCCGGCCGCCGCCGGCATGTTCCACGATCCGGCCCATTGGAAGGCGACGTCCTGCGGCGGCCGCACAAACAACGCCCCGGCGGGGCTGTCCACGACCTCGGCCGCCGCTCGGATCGCCCGCTTGTGCAGCGCGACGAAGGCTTCCGGCGCGGTCAGCGCGTCGATGCAGCGCATCCACTCTCGCCGGTAATCGTAGCGGTTGCTGAAGAAATTCTCCACCACCAGCGATCTGATACGAGACCGAGCGGACCCCGAGGTCAGCGTGACCGCGACGGCGAGGATGGCGGCGAAGATCAGCGACGTCTCGGCGACACGCCCCCATTCGGAACCTCCGCGGCGGAAGACTTCCCCGATCAGGGCGACCGCAAGCAGGAAGATGCCGCTGGCGATCAGGGTGAAGCTGTGGAAGACAACGTCGCGGGACACGTGGATGTCGACGGCCCAGCGGCGGTTGCGCACCGCGGCCAGCGCGATCAGCGGCGCGGCGACGATGATGGCGGGGGCGCGTGCCTCCAACAGCGTGAACGACAGCCGGTGGAACAGCACGCCATCGGCGTAAAGCAGCAGGTCGTACAGGAACACGCCACCAAGGGCGACGCACAGCAGGTTGACGTGCCACCGCGACTCCCGCGGCGTGTTGAAATACAGGTTTTCCAGCAGCAGCACGTTGCAAATGGCGAATCCGAGGCGGGTGGCGGTGCCAAGCGACTGCAGGCTGGCCGATGACGGGCCGGCGAACAGTTCCAGCAGCGGGGTGCCGACGAAAATCAGCAGTGCCAGCAGCCCCATCGTCTTGAAGGCACTGGAGACCTGCTCGTCCGACGCGACCGACCGGCGGTACAGGTGCAGGATGAAGCCGTACCAGGCGGCGGATCGTCCGACCTCCAGCCACGAGGCGATCCGGCCGACGGGGGCGTGCCACGCCATGGCGAAGGTCGCGGCCCAGGCCGCGGTCATCACGCAGGCGAACGCCAGCCAGGCGCCGGTACGGCTGAGTGGCGGGCGCGCGAGGATCAGCAGTGCCAGCGCGATATAGACAGCGGCGCAGGCGCCATGCAGGACGACGATCGCGGGAATATCGGGTGTCATGTTCGTGCTGCTATTAGACCACTTTCACCCCAGTCCGTAGCGGATAAAGCGGATCAGCCTGCGACGCCGGAATGGTCCGAAAGCCCGGTTTCCGTGCCGACTGTTCCATCCCGCGGGTACTATCGCGCGCCCTCGCGGAACAGCACGACGCGGATGGTTGCGAACAGGATGATCGCATCCAGGACGATCGTGCGATTCTTCACATAGTACAGATCGAAGGCGAGCTTTTCGCGGGCGTCCTCGACCGAGGCGCCGTACGGAAAATTCACCTGCGCCCAGCCGGTCAGGCCCGGCTTGACGTAGGTGCGCTGGCGATACATCGGAATGGCACGCGCCAGTTGCCTGACGAAATGGGGACGCTCCGGGCGAGGGCCGACCAGGCTCATTTCGCCGCGCAGGATGTTCGCCAGTTGCGGCAGTTCATCGATGCGGGTGGCGCGGATGATGCGGCCGATGCGGGTAATGCGCGGGTCCTGCTTTTGGGCCCAGCGCGGATGTCCGTTCGCCTCGGCGTCCACGGTCATGCTGCGGAACTTCAACAGGGTGAACGTCTTGTCGAAACGGCCGACCCGCGACTGGCGATAAAACACTGGGCCATGGCTGTCGATCTTGATCGCCAGCGCGGTTATCGCCATCACCGGCAACAGCACGATCAGCATGCAGCCGCCGATTACGATGTCGCACAGCCGTTTCACCCCTGCCGACAGTCTGCCGGCCGCGAAGTCGTCACCTGTCAGCAGATCGTTCGCGGTCAACGCGTCGAGATCGATGCGGCCGAGGTATGTCTCGCGGAAGGCAGCGGCGCTGGAGATGCGCATGCCGCGGAACTTGCAATCCAGCAAGGCGTCGGCGGTCGTCGCGTCAGGTTCGGACGTGACCACGACGCCCCAGATGGCGCGCTGCCGAAGGGACGGCCACGACAGGTCTTGATCCTGATGCACGATCGGATCGAACAGGCGGCCGCGGCGGGACTGCAGATGAACATCGAGGGACTGGACCCGCGCCGGGTCGCCCAACAGCAGCACACGGCGGGCCATGGACCTATGGCCGGTGACGGACCCATAGGCCAGGCGGATCAACGCCATCGCCGCGAGCCACAGGGTGATCGCGGCCGCTATATGCAACGTGCTGTCGATACGCACCCCGCCGGTCGGCCGATTCTGGATGAACAGCAGCACCGCGAGGGGAATGGTCGCGCCCAGCCCGCCGGCCAGCAGCAACCGCTTGCCGTCCAGGCAGGCGTCCGGGCGATAGAGGCCGCTGGTCAGGGCGACTCCGCCGATGATGATGGTGAGCAGGGCGGCAAGGGCGATGCCGCCGGCGGGCAGGAATGCGGCGACGGCCGATAGTGGCACGGATGCAACAGCGGCCTGAACCGCGCCATAGATGACCGCGAAGGACAGGGTCAATTCGACCAGTCCCAGGATCGCCATTTCGCGCGAAGGCGAAAGAACCACCGCGCGCGGCATCAAATCTTTCCTTTCAATCCAGTGGCGCTGCGGCTAGACGGCAGCCAATGCCAAACCGGAATAGCTCGGTGAGATGGCCTGCCCGGTGATGTCTTTCGCATGCGTTTGCCTTGGTGGCCTATTGAGGGCGGCACTGCGGCTTACCGTTGCAGATCAGCATATGGTTCGTCAACGAATATCTCAGATTTAATCATATTATTCGAAAAATATGGTCAATATCTGCAAAAATCTAATTTCATTTAGACGAAGCGCGCGTTAAAAGATATATGTGAGTGGATGGAAAGCAAATGGCCGGCCGGATGGACAACCTGTGGTGGCGGACCTGGCGCCAGTCTACGCCGCATCGGATAGTTCTATGTCCGCGTTGAACTGTCCCTTTCGGGATGTTATAGCGATCATCACGGATCTGAGAGGTTGCCCGCTGATCGGATACCGTCGTTCGGGCAGCCTGGGTCGAGGCGGAAGGCGTGTAGCTCATTGGCAGAGCGCTGCTCGAACACGGCAGATGAGGGGGTTCGATTCCTTCCGCGCCTACCATCGCGGATGAGCCGCCGTCCGGAGCTTGTTGCATGTCTGTCCGATGCGTCGCCCGCCATTCCGGCCCCGTTCGGTTCTTCCAGAGGTTAACGTGATTCAAGATTGGCTCCGTCGGACGCGACAACACATTCGTGGACAGGCCCGCTTGTCCTGGCCGTCATTGCGCGATGCCGTCAGGTCCTGGCTGCTGCGGTGTGCACCGATCCTGGGGGTGGCCTGCGTCGTTGCGCTGGCCGGCTGCGATTCCACCATGTTCGGGGGCCACGCGCCGCCGCCGGTCGTCGAGACAAGCAAGGTCAAGATACCGAACGAGTACATCATCGGCTCCGGCGACCAGCTCAGCGTCTTCGTCTATCGCAATCCCGATCTCAGCGAAGCCGCCGTCGCGGTGCGCCCCGACGGAAAAATCTCGACTCCGCTGATCGATGACATCGTGGCCGCCGGCAAGACGCCGCCGCAACTGGCCCGCGAGATTGAAAAGCGGTTGGCCAAGTACATCCAGGATCCGAATGTCACGGTGATCGTTCGTGGCTTCGTCGGACCGGCGGACCGGCAGGTGCGGGTGATCGGTGAGGCGACCGATCCGATCGCCATTCCCTACCGCGACAACATGACGCTGCTGGATGTCATGATCGCCACCAAGGGCCTGACCAAATATGCCGCCGGCAACCGTGCGGTCATCGTTCGCACCAATGGCGACGGGACGCGGCAAACCATCAAGGTGCGGCTGAGCGATCTGATCAAGGACGGCGATATCGGCCAGAATATCCCGATGATGCCGGGCGACACGCTGATTATTCCGCAATCCTGGTTCTGAGGGCCGACCGCTCATGGATTCAGTACGCCTCCTGGTATCCCAGTATCTCCGAGCGGCCTGGCGCCGTCGCTGGATGGGCGTGATCGTCGCCTGGCTGGTCTGCGGCATCGGCTGGGTCGCGGTGTATATGATCCCCAACCAGTATGAATCCGGTGCCCGGCTGTATGTCGATGCCGACGCCGTGCTGACCCCGCTGCTGCGCGGCATCGCCGCCGATTCCGCGCCGACCACGCAGTTGGAGATCCTGCAGCGCACCTTGTTGAGCCGGCCGAACCTGGAAAAACTGATTTCCAAGACCGACCTCGACCTGACGTTGAACAGCCCGTCCGATCGTGAACGGCTGCTCAGCCGCCTGGCCACGGACATCAAGGTCACGCCGCAGACGAAGAACCTGTTCACCATCTTTTATCGCGACAAGAGCCCCAAGCTGGCGCACGACGTGGTGCAGACGCTGCTGACCATTTTCGTCGAAAGCGCCACCGGTGGTTCCCGTACCGATATGGAGAACGCCCGCCGCTTCCTGGAGCGCCAGATACAATCGTATGAGCAGCAGCTTCGCGCGGCGGAAAAACGCCGAGCGGATTTCCGAGCCCGTTATCTGGAAATCCTGCCTGCCGACAACAATCCGAACGTTCCGGCGCTGGAAGGCGCGCGTGCCGCGGCCCAGCAGCTCGAGGGCAAGTTGCAGGACGCCCTGATCTCCCGCGACGCGTTGAAGCAGGACGTCGAAAACACGCCGCCGATGCTGGTCGTGGAATCCGGCGGCCAGAACGGCGCCACCGTTAACGGCCAGCCGGTGAAGACCCGCCTGCAGGAAGCGGAAGATCAGCTTCGGATGCTGTTGCTGAAGGACACAGACCAGCATCCCGATGTGATCGCCCAGCGTAAGCTGATTGAATCGCTGAAGACCGCTCCGCCGGATACACCCGCGCCGGCTGCCGCGAGCGCCGCTGCCGGTCGCGATGGCGGTGCCAGCGGCGTCAAGCGTTCGGTGCCGAACCAGGTGTACGAGCAGTTGAAGGTCAAGCTGATCGAAGCCAACACCGGAATCGTCACTCTGCAACGCCAGCGCGACGATGCGGTGCGGTATCGCGACCGCCTGGAAAAGATCCAGCGGGAGCAACCCGGCCTGATCGCCGAATATCAGAACATGGACCGCGACTACACCGTGCTGCGCCGCAACTATGAGGAACTGCTCGGCCGCCTGCAGTCGGCGAACATCGCCGAGGCGGCCGACACGCAGGCTGACAAGGTGAAGCTGCAGATCATCGACCCGCCGGAGATTCCCCGGCTGCCGGTGGCACCCAATCGCCTGCTTCTGGTGACGGGCGTGTTGTTGGGCGGGCTGCTGACCGGTGCCGGGCTGACGGTGGTGTTCGGTCAGCTCGACCGGTCGTTCTCCACGGTGGACGAGCTGCGGAACCTGGGTCTGCCGGTGCTGGGCGGCATCTCTGTGCTGGGGCTGATACCGTTGCGGCAGCGAATGCTGACGGTGGTGCGGTTCGGCGCGGCGCTGGCGGTGCTGGTTTGCGTGTATGGCGGGCTGATGGTGCATATCCTGCGGTCGGCGGCGCTGATCTAGTGACCCATTCACCCCTGGAAACACGACCGCCAGCAGGCTGCGCGGCGGCTATCTTTACGGCCGAGGGAACAAGCTGGCCATGCTGATACCGAAAGCATCGCATCTGGTTGAACGGGTGGCGGAGCGTCTGCTGCGCTCCGGCGCGCTGGACGACTCGTCGGCGCAACTGATGCGCCAGCCCAGCGGCGAACCGTTGCTGGAAGAGATCGATCGCGGCGTCCTGCCGGCGACCCCCCGATCCCCGGTGACGCCATCCGAACGATCCTCGCTGTTCGCCGCCCCGCCGTCGCCGGCGAAACCACCGCTGCCGCGTGCCATGCCAACCGCTGCCGAGGCCGCCTTGGCCGGGCTGGGGCCGCCGCCGGAGGAAGAAGCGAGCGCGGCGTTCGAGGATGACGGGCCGGCAATCCCGCCGCTGGCCGCTCCGGCGATCCAGGCCCAGCCGAGGATGCTGGGACAGGCCCCGGCGTCCGACCGGCCGGAGGACTTCGCCGCATCCGCGCCGCTGCCGGCGCAACGCGGCGCACTGGCCGATCCCGCAGCGGGGATGTTGCAAGGACCGGTCTCGGTCGATGCGGTGTCGCTCGAACGCGCCGGCATGGTCGACTGGTCGCGCACCCGCACCCGCATCTCCGAGGAATTCCGGCTGGTGCAGCGCCAGATCATCCGTTCCGCCTTCGGGCCCGGCGCGGAACCCGGCTTCTCCAACGTGCTGCTGGTCACCAGTGCCCGGCCCGGCGAGGGTAAAAGTTTCATGTCTACCAACCTGTCGGGCAGCATCGCCCGGCAGGGCGATCACCACGTGCTGCTGGTGGATGCCGATTCCAAGCGTGATTCGATCTGCTACAGCCTGGGGCTGGCGCAGGCGCGTGGGTTGCTCGACCTGGCGGCCAACCCGAAGCTTGATCCGGCGCCGCTGATCGTGCGGACGCCGATCGAGCGTCTGTCGATCCTGCCGGTCGGGCGCGAGCGCGAGCGCAGTGCCGAGCTGTTCTCGACCAAGGAGATGACGCGGCTGATCCAAAGCCTGGGGCGGCGGTATGCCGACCGGCTGCTGATCCTCGACGCGCCGCCGTGCCTGTCCACTTCCGATCCGGCGGTGCTGGCCCAGGTGGTCGGCCAGATCCTGTTCGTGGTGGAGGCCGATCGCACCCAGCGCGATGAGATCGAAGCCTCGCTCGACCTGATCCAGGCGTGTCCGACGATCACCATGGTCCTGAACAAGCAGCAGATTTCGTCCCGCTACACGTTCGGTGCCTATTCTTCGTACTATTCGTCCTGATCCGGCGGTCCGCGACAACGTTATGATGTCGGGCGAAACTCTGGCGTGGCGGCGGACAGCCGCAAAGGGCTGGTCCATCGCGGGACTGGGCACCGCGTTGCTGTTGGCGCAGGCGGGCGGTGCAGCGGCATTTCCGTTGATCGATCCGACCAACCAGGATCAGGTGCCGCAAGGCACCGACCTGGCGTCGCCCGATGCCCAGACGCTGCAGCACCAGTTGCAACTCGCGAACGGTTTCGGGGCACCGGTGGGGGGCGGCTGGACGATCGTGCCGAGGCTGAACGTGGACGAAATGTTCACCGACAACGTGCTGCAGTTGAACAGTCCGCGCCGATGGGACCTGGTGACGTTGGTCACGCCGGGGATCTCGGTGGCCGGGGACTTGCCGCGCCTGCAGGTGAAACTCGATTACAATCCGACCTTGTCGCTTGCCGCCCGCACCGACTCGCAGGACGCGATTTCTCAGTCGCTGAACGGCACGGCGCTGCTGACGCTTGTTCCGGACCTGGCCTTTGTCGATCTGCGCGCCCTGGCGTCGGTTCAGTCGACGTCCGGCCTGCTGGCCGGGACATCGGCCGGCAACGCCGGAACGTCCACCACACCGACCAACAACACCGTCGGCCTGTCCAACGAGGATCGGACACAAACCTCCAATTTCGAGATTTCGCCCTACCTGCTGCACAAGTTCGGCGACATTGGTACGGGCAAGCTGGGGGTTTCCGCCAGTGAGACACAGTACGCCACATCGACCGGGTTTGCCGCGTCGCCATTCCCGACCGGTGGCGGCCAGGGGGGGAGGCAACTCACTACCGAGGAGATCGGGCAATTCACCACGGGGGCGTTTCTGGAGCGGTTTTCCGACGCATTTTCGGTCGACCTGACCCAGACGACCGCGAGCGCGAACAGTGTGATCAGCGCGCAGGGCAATGTTACCGCCATCCCGACGACCAATTTCAGTTCCCGGCGCGACGTGATTCAGGACCAACTGAACTATGCCGCAAATCGCTGGGCGACGATTTTCGGAACGATCGGTCACGAGAATATCTCCTACTCGCAAACCCTGGCGCAAAAAATCAATGACGTAACATGGAGTCTCGGGGTGACGCTGACCCCCAACCCCGATAGCAGCCTGACCGTCAGCTATGGCCACCAGAACGGCAGCAACTCGTTCCAGGCCTCGGCCCATTATGCGCTCACGGCCCGCACCACCGTCTCGGGCAGCTACGCCCAGACCTTGGGGACGGAGCTTCAGCAAGTCGAGAGCGAGGTCCAATTCGGCATCATCGGTCCGAACGGACAGTTCATCAGCGGCGCGAACGGCCAGCCGCTGATCTTCAATGGATTCGAAGCGAACAATGTGCTGGCGGTCTATCGCTTCAATACGTTCTCAATGAACATACAGACGACTTTGGACCGCGACACAATGTCTCTCGGCGTGGTTCTTGGCAACCAGACGACGACCGGGGGAGTCCCGTCCTCCAGCACGTTCGATACGTTCACGGCGCAATGGCAACATTCGTTGCGGCCTGATCTGACGCTGAATTCGGCGATAACCTACACGAAACAGACGCAGACCGGGGGCCAGCAATGCTTCGGCACGCTGCTCGACGTGTGCGGGGGGTCGAATTTCGGTGACAGCACGGGATACTTTGTCACCTCGGTCCTGAACTATACGCTGACCGACAGCCTCAGCACGCATGTGCGGTTGTCGTTTTATGATAGGATGTCGCCTCTGGTAATCGATCGCTACTACCAGAGCCTGCTCCTCGTCGGCTTCACCAAAACCTTCTGATCGCCCATCGTGTTCGACAAGTTCTACAACCTCACCGGCCTGCCTTTCCTGCTGACGCCCGACACCCGTTTCTTCTTCGGGTCGGCCGGGCACAGCCGAGCGATCGCGCACCTGGTGTATGGCCTGTCGCAGCAGGAGGGCTTCATCGTCATCACCGGCGAAGTCGGCGCCGGCAAGACGACGCTGACGGAACAATTGTGGTCGCAGCTCGACCGCAACACCTATGTCGTTGCCCGCGTGGTGACGACCCAGGTGTCCGGCGACGATCTGCTGCGGCTGGCGATGGCCAATTTCGGTCTTGGCGACACGCCGGGCACCGACAAAGCCACCTTGCTGCGCCGGTTCGAACATATGGTGCGGGACCAGCGCAAGCAGGGTCGGCGCTGCCTGCTGGTGATCGATGAAGTGCAGAACCTGTCCCTGGCGGCGATGGAGGAACTGCGCATGCTGTCCAACATCACCGTCGACGGCAAAGCGTCGGTGCAGACCATTCTGCTGGGCCAGCCGCAGTTCCGCCCGATCCTGGCGAGCAAGGACTGGGAGCAGCTTCGCCAGCGGGTGCTGGCGTCCTATCACCTTGGTCCGCTGACCGCCGAGGAAACTCGCGGCTACATCGAGCACCGCCTGCGCACCGTCGACTGGCGCGACGATCCGGTCTGGGAAGACGCCGCCTTCGCCGCGGTGCATCAGCACACCGGCGGCATCCCGAGGCGCATCAACACGCTGTGCTCGCGCGTGCTGCTATTCGGCTCGCTGGAGGAAACCCACGTCATCACCGGCACCATGGTGGACGACACTGCCGAGGAACTGAACCGCGACCTTGGCGCCGGCCTGGAACTGCCCGCGCGGCCGGTTGCCGAGGACCGCGAAGACCTTGTGCGGCGCATCGAGGCCCTGGAGCGCCGGGCCTTCCGGCAGGAACAGGTGTTCAACCGGGTGCTGGACCTGCTGGAGAGCAACGCGGCGGGGCAGGTATGACGGGTGTCCGCAATGCCATGACGGTGGATGTGGAGGATTACTTCCAGGTCCAGGCGTTCGCCCATTGTATCGACCGCAAGGACTGGGATGCGTTTCCCCGCCGGGTCGATCTGAACACCAACCGCATCCTGGACCAGTTCGCCACCCACGGTGTGAAGGCGACGTTTTTCACTCTGGGGTGGGTGGCGGAACGGTTTCCCGCGTTGATACGCCGTATTGTCGCGGGCGGACATGAACTCGCCAGCCATGGCTGGGATCACACGCGGGTCGATTCCCAGGAACCGGAGGCATTCCGCGCCGATATCCGCCGCACCAAGGCGCTGCTGGAGGATATCGGTGGCGTGCGGGTGGCCGGCTATCGCGCGGCGACGTTCTCGATCGGTGCCCGCACCCTGTGGGCGTTTCCGATCCTGCGGCAGGAGGGTTATCTTTACAGTTCCAGCATCAACCCGATCCGGCACGACCTGTACGGCATGCCGAACGCGCCTCGCGTGCCGTTTCACCCGGATGCCGCCGGTGTGCTGGAAATCCCCATGACCACCGTCCGCCTGATGGGCCGCAACTGGCCCTGTTCGGGTGGGGGTTATTTCCGGCTGTTGCCGACGATGCTGTACCGATCGGGGTTGAAGCGGGTGAACCGGCGCGATCGGCAGCCGGGCATCTTCTACTTTCACCCGTGGGAAATCGATGCCGAGCAGCCGCGCATACCGAATGCGGGGTGGAAATCGCGGCTGCGCCATTACACCAACCTGGCGCGGATGGCGGGCGACCTCGACGATCTGCTGGATGATTTTGCCTGGGATCGGATGGATCGCGTCTACGCTCCGGTTCTTGCCGAAGCCGAGACGGTCTGATCCTGATGGTCAACGTCCGCACGCTGGATGCCGCCAGCGAAGCTGCCTGGGATCGCTTCGTGGAGGCGATGCCGGCCGGCACGTTCTTTCACCTTGCCGGCTGGGCGAGGGTGATCGAAACGGCTTTCGGCCACGCCACCCACTACATCTTCACCGAACGCGACGGCGCCATTACCGGCGTGCTGCCGCTTGCCCGCGTGAAGACGCTGCTGTTCGGTGACACGCTGATCTCCAACCCGTTCTGTGTCTATGGTGGTCCGCTGGCTGCCGACGCGGAGAGTGAAGCGGCCCTGACCGCCCACGCCGAGGCGCTGCTGACGCGGACCGGGGCCGCGGCATTGGAGTTCCGTCATCTGGGGTCGGCGGAAGCGGCGGAGGGCTGGATCGAGCGGCCGGACCTCTACGTGACATTTCGAAAAGCGATCGAGGCGGATCACGACCGCAACATGAAGGCGATCCCGCGCAAGCAGCGCGCCATGGTGCGAAAGGGCATCCAGAACGGGCTTTCGTCCACCGCCGACCGCGACGTGGCCACGCTGCATCGGATCTACGCCGAGAGTGTGCGCAACCTGGGCACCCCGGTGTTCTCCCGCCGCTATTTCCAGATCCTGATGGACGTGTTTGGCGATGCGGCTGATATCGTCACGATCGTGGACCATGCGACGCCGATCGCCTCGGTGATGAATTTCTACTTTCGAGACGAGGTGCTGCCGTACTATGGCGGCGGTTCGACGGTGGCGCGCAGCCGAGCGGGAAACGATTTTCTGTATTGGGAAACGATGCGCCGAGCGGCTGATCGCGGCGCGCGGCTGTTCGATTTTGGCCGCAGCAAGCTGGGAACGGGGGCATTTTCGTTCAAGCATAACTGGGGCTTCGAACCGGAGAAGCTGCACTACCGGTTCCGCTTGAAACCGGGCGGATCGATCCCGGACCACAATCCGCTGAACCCGAAATACCGGATGTTCATTGCCGCCTGGAAACGCCTTCCACTGCCGGTCGCGAACCTGCTCGGGCCGTTCATCGTCCGTGGGGTGGGTTAGCGATGTTCCGCAATCGAATGAAGGACCGGACAATGGTCTGCCGTGACCTAACCGAAAGCCGCCGCTGATGAACGCGCCCACGCTGGTCGATTCCCCCGCGGCCGTGACCTCCCAGGAATGGCGCCGCGTCGGGCTGGCCATTGGACTGGGATTGTTGCTGCTGGGCGCGCTGTTCCCCACCGAGATCGCCGCCGCGGTCCACACATGGGATACGTCGACCGCCTACAACCATTGTTTCCTGGTTATTCCGATTGCGCTGTATTTGCTGTGGGACCGTCGTTTCGATCTCGTCGGCATCGCACCGCGCCCGGCGCCTTTGCTGCTGCTGTTCGGGCTGCCTCTGGCGTTGACCTGGCTGGTCGCCGAACGACTGGGCATCATGGAGGGGCGGCAACTCGTCGCCGTCAGCTTCGTCGAACTGCTGTTCCTGGCGATCCTGGGCAAGCGGCTGTGGTGGGCGATGGCCGGCCCGCTGCTGTATCTGTATTTCCTTGTGCCGTTCGGGGAGTTCCTGACGCCGAGGCTGCAGGATTTCACCACCTGGTTCATTCAGCGCGGCCTCGATGTGCTGGGGGTCCCCGCGTTCATCGATGGTTACATCATCGAGATCCCGCAAGGCACGTTCTTTGTGGCGGAGGCCTGTGCCGGGCTGCGCTTTCTGATCGCCTCCATCGCCTTTGGTTGCCTCTACGCGCTGATGATGTATCGCAGCCCGGTCCGGCGCGGCGTGTTCATCGTGGTTTCGATCATCGTGCCGATCATCGCCAACGGCTTCCGCGGCCTCGGCATTGTCTACCTGGGCTATCTGCTGAACAGTGCGCAGGCGGCGGCGGCTGACCACATCATCTATGGCTGGTTGTTTTTCTCATTCGTCATCCTGGTGCTGATCGCCCTCGGGCTGCCGTTCCGTCAGGACGATATCTCGACCCGTTCGGCCGCGCCGGCTTATGAGCCGGTCAGGACACCCTTTTCGACAGGAGGGCTGCTCGCCATCGCGCTGGGGGCGGTCGTCGTGGCGGCGATCAGCCCAGCGGTGGCCACGGCACTGACCATGGCGACAGCGCACCCGCCGGCCGGACCGGTCTCCATCGACATGGGGCCCGGTTGTCAGATCAGCCGCGTGGGCTCGAACATGACCGGCCCGATCCGGGTCCGCACCCAGCACGTCGAATGCGGCGATGTGGCGATGGACATGAGTTGGGAGGTGTTTTCCCCCCATACCACCGCCGGGCCGCTGATGGCCGGACGCCGGCGGCTTGTTTTGAAGGCGGAAACCGAGGATCTGCAGGAGAAGTGGCTGGTCTGGTCGGATGGCAGGCCGAGCGCCTGGCACATCATGAGTTCCGATGATCCTGCCTTCACAACCGCCGTGGCGATTTGGGTCGACGGCAAGCCGGTACGGCCGGGCCTGACGATGCGCGCCAGGATGGCGCTGCACAGCCTGTTCGGGTCAGCCTTCGCGCCGATCGTTGTGACGGTGACGCCATCGGTGGACTGGAAGACTTTGCAACCGATCGACCGCAAGAGTGTGGATGCGAGTTTGCCAGCCTTCCTGCAACGGCACCATGATCTGGACCAGACCATCGGCGCGTTGGCCGCTCGGTAGGAACGGCATGGCGCGGCGTTTGCATTGTGGGTGGTCGACCAGGAGGTGACGAATGTCCGGACTCTCCGACCGCGTGCTGACCCACCAGGAACTGCGTGCGCTGCAGGGCCGCAGTGATGTGCGTGGCGGGGTGCGCCTGGGCATCCATGCGGCGCTGCTGATCGGGGCGGGGTGGCTTGTCGCGCTGTCATCCGGCTGGGTGACGCTGCCCGCGATGTTCGTGCTGGGGCTGGCGCAGGTGACACTGTTCGCGCCGGCGCATGAGACGATGCACCAGACCGCGTTCGCGTCCCGGCGTGCCAATGCGATCGTCGGTTGGCTGACGTCGTGCCCGTCCTTGCTGAACTGGCATTTCTACACCGCCTATCACCTGGCGCATCACCGGCATACCCAGGAACCAGGATTGGATCCGGAGTTGGGAACGGCTTCTCCGGCGTCGTTGCGCGGTTATGTCATCCGTGTGCTGGGCGTGCCGTACTGGACGCTGCGATTGAAGGTTGCCGCGGATTGCTGGCGTGGTGATCTGAGTGCCTATCCCTATATCTCGGCCGCGGCGGCGCCGAAGATCGTTCGCAGCGGCCGGGCGATGACGGTGCTGATGATCGGCGGTTCGGTCATGGCCGGCATGGTGTTTGGCTGGACGACGCCGTTGCTGTTCTGGGTCGGTCCGCAACTGCTCGGGCAGCCGCCGCTGCGGGCGTATCTGCTGGCCGAACATACCGGCTGCACGCAGGATCGGAATGGCCTGACCAACACGCGCACCACGCTGACCATCGCGCCAGTGCGGCTGCTGATGTGGGACATGCCGTATCACGCGGAACATCATTTGTTTCCGTCGATACCATTCCACCGTCTGGCCGATGCCCACGGCTTGATCCGCCGGAAGCTGGGATACGTTCAGCCCGGCTATGTGCG
Organism: Rhodopila sp.; assembly: GCA_036272115.1. GTDB lineage: Bacteria > Pseudomonadota > Alphaproteobacteria > Acetobacterales > Acetobacteraceae > Rhodopila. The sequence continues at coordinate 15,055 of DATAZJ010000252.1, forward strand.
CTGGAATTTGGGTTTTGTCCGGTCGTTGATTTGGCATTGAACGGGGCACCGCTCGCATGAAGATCCTGTTCGCCAATCCGAATACCACCAGCGCCGTCACCGATCGGATCGCCGCCGTGGCACGTGCCGCCGTCAGCCCGGGGACCGAGATCGTTGCGGTCACCGCGCGTCGTGGCGTTCCTTATATCGCGACGCGAGCCGAGGCGGTGATCGGCGCGGCGCAGACGCTGGAGTTGCTGGCGGAGCATGCTGGGGGATGCGATGCGGCGGTGGTGGCGGCGTTCGCCGATCCCGGTGTCGGCGGGGCGCGCGAATTGCTGTCCATTCCGGTGATCGGCATGGCCGAGGCGGCGATGCTGACCGCGTGCATGCTGGGGCGACGTTTCTCGATCGTGACGTTCGCGACGGCGATGGAGCCGTGGTACCGCGAATGTGTCGATTACAACGGTTTGTCCGGCCGGTTGGCCAGCATACGGTGCGTCTCCGGTGCGTTTCGCGACATCAATACCGTGCAGGAGGAGATGGGGGATGCGCTGATCGAAGCTTGCCGCCTGGCGGTGGAACAGGATGAGGCGGACGTGGTGATCCTGGGTGGCGCGCCGCTGGCGGGCTTGGCGGGGGCGGTGGCGGATCGCGTGAAGGTGCCATTGGTGGACGGGGTGGCGGCGGCGGCTAGGCAGGCGGAGGTGCTGGCTTCGTTGCGTCCCCGGAAGGCGACGGCGGGAAGCTTCCGGCGGCCGGATGCCAAGCCGATCACCGGGGTTTCCGCGGCGTTGGAGGGGTTGTTTTCCCGGCGGTGACAGGTGCTGTTTCGGGCGCCGGAGTGGCGGTAAGCCGGGTTTTCCAAACACGCATCAAGTTTGAGGATCACATGGACTGCACGGAAAAAGAATCGTATTGTACGAAACGAAAGAATGATATCGGCCGGTGTTGATAGGGAGCTCTCCGGCCGCGTGGTCCGCGTAAGGCCTTCTCCTATCCCACCCCCTCCGGCCGCATCCCCTTTGGCAGGGTCGCCAGCGATTCCGTCGTGTCGAAGTCCCGCAGGACGGCGTCGTCGGCCATTTCGACCTCGCACACGAATTCGGCGTGCTTGCCAACCAGGAAACGCGCGCCGGAGTCGCCGCCGATTTGCAGGATTTCGGAGAAGAAACGGCGATCCCACAGCATCGGGTTGCCTTGCTTGCCGCGGAAGGTGGGCAGCACGATCAGCCGTCCCTCGGTCGGGTCGTACATCGACAGCAGGCGGTCGATCATCCGGCCGGTGACCAGTGGCATGTCGCCCAGGCACACCACGGCGGCGGCGCATTCCGGCGGCACGGCGGCGATCCCGGATTTCAGGCTGGCCGACAGGCCGTCCCCGTAATCCTCGGCATGGACATAGCGCACGGGGCGGCCGCCGACCGCTTGTTCGACCTGTTCGGCCTGGTGGCCGGTCACCACCAGGATCGGCCGGGCGTTGGACGACAGCACGTTGTCGACGACGCGGGCGATCATGGTCTTGCCGGTCTTGTCCTGCACCAGCAGCTTGTTATGCGGCGCCATCCGGCGGGACCGCCCTGCACCCAGGATCACGGCGGCGATCGTCGGCGCGCTGCGCGGGGCGGCGCCGGAGCGTGGCGTTGCGGGGGCTTTTTCTCGCGGCATCGGGCGGGTCTCCATTTCCTTCAGCAAGCCGCCGACGCCCATCCGCATCACGTCCCGCCCGGTGACCGGAACGCCGGCGAACAACCGGGTCAGCACGAAGTCGATACCGTTCAGGCTGGGACTGCGGGCGCAGCCGGGCAGCACCAGCGCCGGCCGCTCACCGATGCGGCCGAGGCAGATCAGGTTGCCGGGATCGACCGGCATGCCGAAATGCAGGATTTCGCCGCCGGCCCGCACGATCCCCGCCGGCCCGACATCGCGCCGGTCCACCACGGCGGAGGCGCCGATCACCAGCAGTAGGTCGGCGCCCAAATTCAGCAGGGAGTCGAGGGCTCGGCCGATCGCTTCTTCCTGATGTGGACAGCGGACCGGTGGCAGCAGCGTCCCGGTCAGGGCGGTAATCCGCGCATCGGTGATGGCGATGGATTTCTCGATGACGCTGTCCTTCAGGCCCGGCAGTTCCGAAACGATCAGACCGACCTTCAGAGGCCGGAACGGATGCAGCGTCAGCGGGCTGTTGCGCTGCCTGGCCAGCGCCTCGGCGACGGACAGCACGTTGCCTGGAACCGAGAACGGAATGATCTTGATAGTGGCGACCAGGTCCTTCGGCGCCACCACGGCATAGTCGGGCAATGTCCCGATGGTCAGCGCCTCATCGATCGTGTTCAGCCGGTCGATGCGGGCGGTGTCGATGCGCAGCAGGCCGGGGGCCTCGGCCAACAGGTTGACGCGGCCGGTCGCCGCGCGGGAACGGCCGATCAGCGGCGAAACGAGCGGGGTTGCGAGGCGGTCGGCCGCGATGTCCTCCGGCACGTCGCCGGGTTCGAGGCGGGCGCAGATCACCTCCACCCGGCCGAGGCCGCGCAGTGCCTCGATCGCGGCGTCATCCAGCAGCGATCCCTTGCGGATCATCCGGTCGCCGACCCTTTGGCTGTGCGCCAGGATGGCGCCCTTCGCCTCATCGAGCGGCGTCGAGCCGAACTTCATGGAGTAGGCTTGGGCGGCAACGGCGCGTTGCGTCGCACGGCGACGATCTCGGCGATGATGGAGAGGGCGATTTCAGGGGCGGTGACGGCTTCGATGTTCAGCCCCACAGGGCCGCGGATGCGCGACAGGGCGTTGTCCTGGTGGCCGAGGTCGCGCAGGCGCTTGAGGCGGGCGGCGTGGGTGCGGCGGGATCCCAGGGCACCGATATAGAAGGCCTGGGATTTCAGCGCTCGGTCCAGCGCCGGATCGTCCAGCTTTGGGTCATGCGTCAGGGTTACGACGGCGGTGCGGCTGTCGGGGACGAATTTGTCCAGCGCCTCATCCGGCCAGTCGGTGGAGATGACGGTGTCGGGGAAGCGTTCGTCGGAGGCGAAGGAGCGGCGCGGGTCTACCACGGTGACCGAGAAGCCGCAGGGGGCGGCGAACGGGACCAGCGCCTGGGCGATGTGGACGGCGCCCACGACGATGAGGCGCAGCGGAGGGTTGTAGGCGTGCAGGAAGTAGTCGGTGTCGCCGACTTTGACCGTGCCGCTTTCGTCGCGGTCGAGCGCGCGGGTGGCGGCTTCGTTCAGGGCGACAGGCGCATCGGGATCGGGCAGCAGACGCTGTTCGCCGGAGGG
>DATAZJ010000253.1:0-2004 GCA_036272115.1 Rhodopila sp.
AGGTGACGCTGGCCGAGCGCAGGGGGATGAAGCGTTTGCCGGCCTGGCGGCAGAGCGATTTGGTGGCGTTGGCGGCGTCGTGGCTGATGCAATCCACCGGGAACAGGGCGAAATCGCAGCGACTGACCAGGCCGGGCAGCAAGGTCTGGTGGTTTTCCACGCCGCCGTCGTGGTGCAGGAAGGTGGCGCCGAGGTTTTCGACCATCGCGCGCATCGGCGCGACCTGATTGGGGCGGCCACCGACATAGAGCAGGACGACGTTGTCCAGGCGGGTTGATAGGGAGTCCGCCGGTGGGGCGGCGAACGTGGCTTCCACCGCGTCGAGTTCCTGGCGCAGGGTGGCGCAGGTGCGTTCCGCGGCGATCCTTGCCGCGCGTTCGGCGTCGCGTTCGGTCTGTGCTGCGTGAAGGCGGTCTTCCAGGGTGGTGCGGCGGCGGATTTCCACGGCGAGGCGACGTTCACGGTCGGCGATCAGGCTATGCAGGGCGGTCTGGTCGGCCGGCGTGCCGGCGCTTGTGTCGGTTACGATCCGGTCGGCGAGTGCCTGGCGCAATTCGTTGATCTGAGTGTCGCGGGTGACGACCGCGTCGTGCAGCGCTTGCTGCTGGCGGTGGAGTTTTTCCTCCAGCGCGGCCTTGTCGGATTCGAGTTGGCACAGCCGTCTGATGTCGGCTCGGTTGGCCGATCCGATGAGGTGCGACAGCATGTGCACTTCGCCGAATGCCTCGCGGATGATGGCCTGGTTGGTCAGCGGGTGGGTCAGCGTGGCCCAGTAGGCGCCGGGGATGTCGCCTCGGCGCACAGAGTCCCGCCATTGGGCCCGGACGGCGTCTTCGGTGTCGGCGCGGGCGAACTGGTTGACGGCGAGTTTGTGGCGGTGGTCGAGCGCCTTGTGCAGCGCACGTGCGGCGTCGTCATGGCGGCCCGCCAGGCTGACGGCGATGCCGTGCAGTTCGTGGTCGGAGCAGTCCTGCGATGCCATGCCGAATTTCTTCAGGACCTGGCGGATTTCGGCGTTGGACAGGCAGGTGCCGATGATCGAGCAGTGCAGATTGGTGTTGAATTCCCAGATCCTGGTGCGTCGCGGAGCGGCTTCGCGCTTGACCAGCGTCGGCGGGATCGCACGGAAGTCGAACGGCCGGGTCAGCACCGAGGCGGTCTTGATCGCGATCGCAGGCCCCACTCCGCCCATTCCCATGCCCTTCTGCTGCGTTGATCCCATTTGGATATAACGACTCGCGTCGGCCGATATCCCGTCGTAGTATTTATTCGGCTACAACGATAGTGGCCCATCGAGCCGCACCCGCCAAGTGCAAACTGGCGTCACGGTAGGCAAACCAAGGAGGAGACAATCATGGATACAATCGCGCTTGATTCGAGGCTACGGCACGCCACGGGATTTCTTGGCCGCCGGTCCGGCATGCTGATCGATGGGAAGCTGGTGCAGGCCGCGTCCGGAAAGACGTTCCCGGTGTATAATCCCGCGACCGGAACGGTGATCGCCAATGTGCCGGAGGGCGACAAGGCCGATGTCGATCTGGCAGTCGCAGCCGCTCGGCGGGCGTTCGACGATGGGGTGTGGGCGAAGGTTGGACCGTCGGCGCGCGGCAAGATGCTGTGGAAGATGGCGGACCTGATCGAGCGCGACCTGGAGGAACTGGCCGAACTGGAATCGATCGATAACGGCAAGCCCTATGCGGTCGCCAGGGTCGCCGATCTGCCGCTGGCGGTGGATATGTTCCGCTATATGGCTGGCTGGGCGACCAAGATCACCGGGTCCACCCTGCCCTTGTCGCTGCCGGGCGAGTATCTGTCCTATACGGTGCGGGAGCCGGTGGGCGTGGTCGGGCAGATCATCCCGTGGAATTTCCCTCTGCTGATGGCGTGCTGGAAGCTGGCGCCGGCGCTGGCGGCGGGCTGCACCGTGGTGCTGAAGGCGGCGGAACAGACGCCGATGACGGCGCTGCGGCTGTGTGAACTGTTCCTGGAAGCGGGATTCCCGCC
>DATAZJ010000254.1:0-3431 GCA_036272115.1 Rhodopila sp.
CTTGAAGCGGGTGCCGGCAAACGCCGAAAGGTCATCCGGCAACACACCCGCAAGGATCGCCGGGGCGAGGGCCAGGGCGTGTGCTCCGGCCAGGGTCACGCCGCTGTGGCACGTAGCGGCGAAGGCGCCGGGGAAGCGTTCGGATTGCTCGTAGATCGGGAAGCCGTCCGGCGACATCACCCGCAGCGCCGCCCACATGCGGATGATCGATGCGTCCTTCAATGCGGGGAAAATTCGTGTGTTGCGGTCGGCGATTTTCTTCAATACCTCGACCTTGGTGGTGGTGTCGAAGCCGACGTCCTCCTGGCTGTCGCCCAGCATGACGGTGCCTTCGTCGGTCTGCCGCAGCACATGGGTGGGGTAGTCCAGCAGCGTCCGCATCCGTTCGGTGACGATGATCTGCCCCTGCAACGGAGACACCGGCATGTGCAGCCCGACCATCGGCGCCAGGTCGCGGCTGCCTAGCCCCGCCGCGATGACGATACGCGGCGCGATATACGTCTCGCCTCCGGCTTGAACGGTGAACAGGGCAGGCCGAGCGTCTATACGTTCGACGTGACGGTTGGGGCGGTAATCGAGGGTCTGGTGCAGCGCCTGCAACAGATGCAGCGGGCTGGCGTGGCCGTCGATCGGGCAGAAGCTGGCGCCGGTCACGTCGTCGCCCAGGCCTGACACCATCTGGCGCACTTCGTCCCGCGACAGCATCCGCGTGCCGATGTCGCCGCTTTCGTTGTGCATGCGGTGGATCAGGGCCGCGCGTTGCTCGAATTCCTCATCGGACAGGCAGAACGCCAGGCCGCCGGGCTGATGCAGCGCCGTATCGGTGCCGGTGGCGTCGTGCAGCGCCGCGGCCAGTTCCGGCCACAGCGCCGCCGATTGCCGGGTCCACTGCGCGTAGGGCGGCATGCCCGCGCCTTTGCTCTGCACCCACACCAGCCCGAAATTGCCCCGGGCGGCCCGGTAGGCGATGTCACCCTCATCGAGCAGCACCACCGACGCGCCCTTGGACTGCGCGCCCCAGGCGATGGCGCCGCCGACCAGTCCGCCGCCGATGACGATCAGGTCGCGGGTCTCGGTCATGGCGCGCCGCTTAGTATCGCATCGGAGAAGCGCGATACGTCGCAGGTTTGTCTGAGTGACCGATTCACGCGGGAAATCGCGGTCACTGCGTGACTCGCGCTTCACCGAGATCGGGCACCAGGATGACGCCGGCGGCCGCCATCCGGTCGATGTCCGACGCGGCGTAGCCCAGTTCCAGCAGCACCGGCCGGCTGTGCTCGCCCAGCATGGGTGGCGGCGTGCCGGCCTCCCGCGGGGCCCCGTCGAACACGATCGGCTGCCCGATCGTCTTGACCGGCCCCAGCACCGGATGCGGATATTCCAGGACCAGCCCTCGGGCGGCGGTGTGCGGATGATCCAGCACGTCCTTCAGGGTGTTGATCGGCGCACAGGGGACGCCCAGGCCGGTCAGCAGATCGATCCAGGCGTCGCGCGGGCGGGTGCGGACGATGTCCTGCACGATCCCCACCGTCAGCGTTCGATTTGCCGCTCGGTCGGAGGTGGTGCGGAAACGGGGGTCGTCGGCGAGGTCGTCGCGTTCCACCGCCTTGCAGAAGCGGCGCCACAGATTGTCGTTGGCGACGCCGATCAGCAGGGGGGCGTCCGAGGCGTCGAACGCCTGGTAGGGCACCAGGGATTCGTGGCCGGAGCCGCATTTGTCCGGCAGCACGCCTTTTTCCCAGTAGACGTGGAAATTGTAGTTCAGGAAGGACATGGCGGTTTCGTAGAGGGACACTTCCAGTTGGGCACCTTCTCCGGTCTGTCCGCGCCGGATCAGGGCGGCCATGATGCCCGAGACCGCGTGCAGGCCGGTGGTCTGGTCGATGGGTGAGAACGGGCTGCGGATGGGTGCGCCGCCTTCTTCTCCGGTCATGCCCATGATGCCGCTGAACGCCTGCAGGATGACGTCGTAGCCCAGCGCATGCCCCAGCGGGCCGGTGCGCCCGAAACCGGAGATGCTGCAGTAGATCAGCCGGGGATTCAGGGCTTGCAGCGTCGGGTAGTCGATGCCCAGGCGTTCGGCGACGCCGGTGCCGTAGCTCTCGATCACCACATCGGCTTTCGCCGCCAGCTTGTGGATGATGGCCTGTCCGTCCGGGGTCTTCAGGTCCACCGCCAGGCTTCTCTTGTTGCGGTTGACGCTGAGGAAGATCGCGCCGGTCTGGTCCCGGAACGGTGGCCAGCGCCTGGTGTCGTCGCCGACCTGGCAGGGTTCGACCTTGATGACCTCGGCGCCTAGGTCGCCCAGGTATTGCGTGCAGAGCGGGCCGGCGAGGACCTTGGTCAGATCCAGGATGCGAATGCCTGTCAGCGGTTTCATCGGTTCGGTCCTAGACGGTCAGTGGGCGGCGAGGCACCGTAACGCGGACCCCATGGCGATGAACATCCGGCGATCCGGCGGTTTTGCCTCACCCCTGGACCATGACCATCCAGCCCACGCCGAACCGGTCGGTCAGCATCCCGAATGACGACGCGAAGAACGTCTTCGCCAGCGGCATCGTCACCGCCCCACCGTCTGCCAATGCGGCGAATGTCGTCTGTGCCGCCGCGTCATCCGCCGGCGACACCGCCAGGGAGAACCCCTGAAACGACGGTTTGCCCTGGCACATGCCGTCCGACAGCAATACGTCGGTCTCGCCGATGCGCATGGAGGCGTGCATGATCTTGTCGCCGGATTCGGGCGGTTGCGACGTCTGCACCGGGCTGTCCTTGTAACGCATCACCATCTGGACCTCGGCGCCCAGCGCCTGGCGGTAGAAATCGATCGCCTCCTGGCAGCGTCCCTCGAAAAACAAATAGGGCTGGACTTGCATGTTGCGCTCCCTTCGATTGTTTCAGATTGGATCTCGCTGCACCATGTGGAACAGCACGCCGCCGAAGCTGGCCGGATGCACGAAGCCGATGCGGGCCCGCCGTGATCCCGGGCGGCCGACCCGGTCGATCATTCTGGTGCCGGCCCGTTCCAGCGCCGCCAGCGCCGCATCGATGTCAGGCGTCTTCAGCGCCACGTGATGCAATCCGGCCCCGTGCGTCGCGACGAACCGGGTGATCGCGCCCTGATCCTGCCGCGTGGTTCCGGCCGCACCATGCTCCGACACAGCCCCGTGCGAGGGATCGAAATTCTGCAGAAACTCCAACTCGCAGTCACCCGCGGTCAGGAAGGCGACGCGCAATCCGCCCACCGCCCGAGGCGCTCGTGCGTGATAAACCACGCCGTATTTATCGGAGGTAAAACTCTCGACAGCGGTTTCGACCTCCACGTCGGTCTGCTGGCTTTCCACCGGCAAGCCCATCCGGCGGTTGAACACGGCGACGGCGGCCTGGTTGTCCGCGCTGGCGATTCCCAGATGGTCGATCCGCTCGATCAGCGA
>DATAZJ010000255.1:0-5238 GCA_036272115.1 Rhodopila sp.
GGCGGGAATCCAGAAATGACAGTCAGCAGGAGAATTTTAACGCGGAGGGCGCAGAGGTCTCGCAGAGGGCGCCGAGGGTTTCGGTTTTCCTCCGCGCACTCTGCGTTAAAAATCTGGATTCCCGCCTTCGCGGGAATGACGCCGGTGATGGTGGCGAGATGCGCCATCACACCCTATGGTCCTATGAAAATACGCGGCACTGAATAAGGGGAAGACCGATGGGAACGATGCGGGCAATCGTGGTCCGGGAGACCGGCGAAGCTGACGTGCTGAACGCGGCCACGGTCGCGCTACCAGAGCCAGGCCCGGGCGAGGCGCTGGTCAGGGTTGCCTATGCCGGGGTCAATTTCGCCGATGTCTGGATGCGGCGGGGCGCCATCGGCGCGGCGATGCCGGTGCCGTTCACGCCGGGGCTCGAAGCGGCAGGAACGGTGGCGGCGATCGGCGACGGGGTGAGCGAGGTCAAGGTCGGCGATCGCGTCACCTGGTGCATCATCCCGGGCGCCTGGGCGGAATACCAATCGGTCCATGCCTCCCAGCTGATTCCCCTGCCAGACGACATTCCGTTCGCCCAGGCCGCGGCTTCCATCCTTCAGGGCCTGACGGCGCATTATCTGGTTCACGAGGAATATCCGATCGCGCCGGGCACCGACGTCATGGTGCACGCGGCCGCCGGCGGCATGGGGATAATCCTGACGCAGTGGCTGAAGCATATGGGCGCACGGGTGATCGGGACAGTGTCGACCGACGAGAAGGCCGCGCTGGCGCGGAAGAATGGGGCCGACGACGTCATCGTCTATACGCGGCAGGATTTCGCCGAAGAGGCGAAGGCGCTGACCGGCGGGCGGGGCGTGGACTACATCATCGACGGGGTCGGCCAGACGACATTTCTGAAGAACCTCGACGCCGTACGGGTGCGCGGCACGATCTGCGTTTTCGGCCATTCCAGCGGCCCGGCCGATCCCTTCGCGCCCTTTCTGCTGATGCCCAAATCGATCACGCTGGCCGGTGGGATGATGCATAATTTCCTGCAAACCCGGGAAGACCTGCTGCGCCGGGCGGCCGATGTCTTCCAGGGCCTGCGCGAAGGCTGGCTGAACCTCCACGTCGACCGCGTGTTTTCACTGGAGCGGGCAGCGGATGCGCAGCGCCGGCTGGAGGATCGCGGTTCGGTCGGCAAGCTGCTGCTGAAGATCGGTGAGGACGCGGCGGCGTGACAGGGGGTGGCGAACGATGCCCGGGACGCGAAGAATGCTGAAGCTGCTGCGTATCATGGGGCTGGTTGTTGTCGCGGGTTTCACCGCGGCCGGCGCGCATGCCACATCGATCCTGTCGGGCAGCTTCACCGCCGACAACTACGTCTTCGTCTATCTGAGCACGAGCGCGTCGCAGCGCGGCACCTTGATCGGCTCCGGCAACAATTGGCAGAGCACCTTCTACGTCAATCCGGCCACGCTCGCCGCCGGCACGACCTATTATCTCAATGTCGAGGCGATCAACGGCGACAGCGCCGGCTATTCCGCGGGCGGCTTCATCGGCGATTTCACCTTGAGCGGCGGTTCCACCTTCTCCAACGGGCAGACCGAGCTCCTGACGTCTGCGTCTGGCTGGCTGGCCGGTTACAATGACAGCAACAGCAGCGACGTCGCCCAGACCTGGGTGCAGCCGACCGGCTCGGCGGTAGCGGAAGGGCAGAACGGCACGAGCCCGTGGGGCACCGTCAGCAACATCTCTTCCTCGGCCTACTGGATCTGGGCGAACGACCTCAGGTCCGGCAGCGGGTCCGCGCCCGGGAATCAGTGCGCGGCCTGCACGGTCGACTTCCAGACTTCATTCACCGTTCCCGCAGCGGCGGTGCCGGAGCCAGCGTCGGTGGCCGTGCTGCTGGCCGGTCTCGCCGGCCTCGGTCTCGCCCGCCGCGGGCGCCGTCTGGTGGCGGCGAAACATCGTAATCGCCGCTCATTCTACTGCTTTACATTGTAACGGAGTCCACCCTGCCTTAGTGTTGGCAAGAAGAATTCAAAAACAGTGCGGGGTTCCATGCCGAGAATCTTCGGATATTGGGCAGTATGGATGCGACGGCACGCGCTAGACATGGCCATCATCATGGTGCTGGCCATGGGCGCCGCCATGATCGCGCGTCCGGCGCCGGCGCAAAACCTCGTCATCAATCCGGGCTTCGAGGATTCGACCGACGGCATGACCAGCCCCGGATGGACGCTGGGCCCGACCTTCGGTTTCACATCTTTCGAAAATAACGCCGGCGATGCGCATACCGGCAATTGGTCGATCACGTTCGGCGATACCCAGAATGTCACCCTGTCCCAGGACATCGCGACGGTCCCCGGCACGACCTATCTCGTCACCTTCTATCTTACCGACAACAATACCGGCGCCGGCGGCAAGAGCTTCCTCGCGACGTTAGACGGCCAGACGGTGCTGTCGCTGACCAATTCGACGGCCACCGGCTATCAGTTCTATTCGGCGAATATTGTCGCGACGTCGACGCAATCGACATTGTCGTTCACCGCCGAGAACCCGCCTGGCCAATTCAACCTGGACGATGTGTCGGTGGAGGTCGAGGGCGCCCCTGCCCCAGTGCCCGGCACAGGCATCGTCTCAGTGCTCGCCGGCGTGGCGATGCTTGTCGGCACCAGACGGATGCGGAGAACCACAAATCGGTGAGGTTGGCGATATTCGGAAACGGCGCGCCAGGCCCGTCGGCACAGGGGTTTTCGGCCGAATCGAACCCCGCGATAGTAGTTTCATGACCGACTGTTTGTTCACGTCCTCAGGCGTCCGCCTGCGCAAACACTCCGCGTCGCCGGGTAACCTCAACTGGCTGCTCCTGCCGGGCGGACCGGGCATCGGCTCGGAGAGCCTCGCGGAACTCGCGGCGGCGATCGCCGTGCCGGGCACGGTGTGGCTTGTCGATCTGCCTGGAGACGGCTCCAACCGCGCGCCGCCGGGCGCGCCAGGCGATCCTTTCTCGGTTTGGCCCCATGCCGTGGCAGAAGCCGCCCGGAGCCTGCCGAACGTTGTCTTCGCCGGCCATTCCACAGGCGGCATGTATCTTCTCGCCACGCCGGAGTTGGAGGACCATATCCGGGGGCTCGTCTTGCTGGACACAGCGCCGGATGCCGGCTGGCATCCCCGCTTCGTCGCAATGACCAAGCGCCATCCGCTGCCGGCGGTGGATGCGGCGACCGCGATCTACGAACAAGACCGGCGCGATGCGAACATTGCAGCCATTGCCGTTGCTTCCGCCGAGTGGAATTTTACCCCGGGCGCAGTGACGGCCGGCCGGGAACTCTTGGCCCGCATGCCCTATAACAGCGCGGCGGTCGACTGGTCCGACGCGCATTTCGATCATACCTACCGCGCGGCATGGTGGCCCCGCTCCATGCCGGTGCTGATTGCGGCCGGCGCGGACGACAGGATCGTATGGCAGGGCGGCTGGGACGAGCCGCGTTTCCGCACCGCAAACGCGATCCGCCGGACGATCCCGGATGCCGGGCACTTCCCCTGGATCGAAAACCCGGCGGCGGTCCGCGCCGCGTTCGCAGAGATCGCCGAGAGGATCGTGTAGGTCGGATTAATAACCCGCCTCAACGCTTATGTAATAAACGTCACTATACTGAACGGCGACTCCATTCTCGATCTTCGGAGGGAATTTCCACTTCCGAAACGAGAACACGACATCGTCGGCGAAACCACAGCCCTTGGGTTTCTCACTCACGACATTGATATGCGAAACCGAGCCGTCCGGTTCAACGGTAAACGCCAAACCAACCTCTCCCTCGCTGTAATAGGGACTAGGACAAGAGACTGTCTGGTGTTGTATCGGCACCCTGACTGTCGGCTTGATAGCACCAGGTGAAAATTGATGCGAGTAGGCGAGCCTCGGTGGAGGAAGATCGCTTTTGCAGCCGGTCAGGAATAAGAATACCACCGCCAATTTCTTTATCGTTCTCATCGCGATATTCTCTGGTTGGAAGCAAATTCGCCGGAATGTTACGTATTTCATAATGCCCGCATTGGGTTCGGACAAGCCGTCCCAAGCTCTAAGCTGTTCGGTGCGTGTTGGCAGATTGTCGGATTACGCTGCGCCGATCCGGCCTCAGTGGCGGCAACGGCCTTTAGAAATGACGCTCCACCTAAAATCCGCTAAGAGACTCGGATAGCAAATCCGGGGGAAGTCTTGGGTATCGCAGGGAAGATCGGGTGGGCCGCCATTGCAGCCTTGGGCGCGGTGGCGTTCGCGGTGCTGGCGGTGACCCGGGGGGAACCGGTCAATGCCGCCTGGATGGTGACGGCGGCGTTGTGCGCCTACGCCATCGGCTATCGCTTCTACAGCCGGTTCATCGCCACCAAGGTGCTGGAGCTCGACGCCGCGCGGGTGACGCCGGCGGTCAGGCATGAGGACGGGCTGGATTATGTGCCGACCAACCGGTTCGTGCTGTTCGGCCACCATTTCGCCGCCATCGCCGGGGCCGGCCCGCTGGTCGGGCCTGTGCTGGCGGCGCAGATGGGCTATCTGCCGGGCACGATCTGGATCCTGGCCGGCGCGGTGCTGGCCGGGGCGGTGCAGGATTTCGTGATATTGGGCCTGTCTGTCCGCCGCGACGGGCGGTCGCTGGGCGACATCATCCGCATGGAAATGGGGCCGGCCGCCGGCTATGTCGCCTCGCTCGGCATCGCGCTGATCATGATCATCCTGATGGCCGTCGTCGGCCTGGTGGTGGTCAAGGCGCTGGCCGGCAGCCCGTGGGGCTGCTTCACCGTCTTCGCAACATTGCCGATCGCGCTGCTGATGGGGCTTTACGGCCGCTATATCCGGCCCGGGCGGGTCGGCGAGATGTCGCTGATCGGGGTGGTGCTGCTGTTCTTCGCCATCGTCTATGGCCGCACCGTGGCCGAGACGCCGGAGCTGGCCGCCATGTTCACCTTCGGCGGCGAGAGCCTGGCAATCATGATGATGGCCTATGGCTTCGTCGCCGCGGTGCTGCCGGTATGGCTGATCCTGGCACCGCGCGATTACCTGTCGACGTTCCTGAAGATCGGCACGATCGTGGCCCTGGCGCTGGGCATCGTGATCATGATGCCGGACATGAAGATGCCGGCGGTGACCCGCTTCATCGACGGCACCGGCCCGGTCTTCACCGGCAACCTGTTCCCGTTCCTGTTCATCACCATCGCCTGCGGCGCGGTCTCGGGCTTCCATGCGCTGGTGAGCTC
>DATAZJ010000256.1:0-3533 GCA_036272115.1 Rhodopila sp.
AAATCGACATGATCGACGTCCAGCAGCTTGACATAGATGCCGGGGACGTTGGCGGGATTGCTTTGTGTATCGTAATGGATCAGCTTGACCTGGCGCCCGAGCAGGCCGCCGGTGGCGTTGATTTTGTCGGCCCAGATCTGCATGGCGAGAATGCCGGATTTGCCGATGGCGGCCAGGCTGCCGGTTTCGGATTCGCCGAAACCGATGCGGATGGGGTCGGGTTCGGCGGCGCGTGGCGCGGCCAGGTGGCAAAACAACAGAATCGTAACGAATGCGGCGGCGCAGTGCCGGCGGCAGAGCCGAAATCGTGTCATGTTGCCTCCCTTGCCCGACGTTTCGCGGGGTTATGGCGGTCACGTTAGCGAAATTGTGGGGTACGGCCAGTGTTTTGTGTTCGGGCGTCTTGGCCCGTTGGCGGTGCGCCTGTCATGCGGATGCTCGGGCATGGAGGCAGATCGGCTCCGTGCTTTCTGAGGCGAAGACGAAGGCGTGGATGGCGGGCCTGCGCCCGCCATGACGGGTGTGCGGACGGGGGGACGGCGGGCCTTGCCGTGACGGGTGTGTGGACGGGGGGATGGCGGGCCTTGTCATGGCGGTTGCGTCGAAGGGGGATGGCGGGGCTCGGCACGACGGTTGCGCGGGTGGCTGTGCTTGACCCTGGGGGATCGTCGGGCGACGATTGGGAGACAACGGGTTCCCGGAACGGGACGACACATGGGAGAGAACGATGCCGATCATCGTGCAGCCATTGCATCCGGTGTTTGCCGCGAAGGTCAGCGGTGTCGATTTGCGCGAGCGGCTGGATCAGGCGGATGTGACGGCGATCGACGCGGCGATCAGCCGGTTCGGGGTTCTGGTGTTCCCTGGCCAGGTTATCTCGGATGAGCAGCAGATGGCGTTCAGCCGCCGGTTCGGCGACCTGGAGACGACGGTCAAGGCATATCGTAAGGATTACGTGCCGCGGCTCGATCCGCATATCTCGGATGTGTCCAATCTCGACAAGGACAGCCAGATCCGGCGGAAGGATGACCGGTTGCGGCTGAATGCGCTGGGCAACCGGCTGTGGCACTCCGACAGCAGTTTCAAGCGGGTGCCGGCGCGGTTTTCGCTGCTGTCCGCTCGCGCGATCCCGTCGGAGGGCGGGGAGACGCAGTTCGCCGATATGCGGGCGGCGTGGGATGCGCTGCCGGAGCGGATGAAAGGGCGGCTGAAGGGCTTGATCTGCGAGCATACGCAGTTGTTCTCACGCGCGAAGATCGCGTTTACGGATTGGTCGGAGGAGGAGCGGGTGAAGATGGCTCCGGTGCCGCAGGTGCTGGTGCGGACGCATCCGGGGTCGGGTCGGCAGTCGTTGTATTTGTCGTCGCATGCCGGGCGTGTCCGCGGGATGGAGGAGCCGGAGGCGCGCGTGCTGCTGATGGACCTGATCGAGCACGCGACGCAGCGGGAGTTTGTCTATACGCACCGCTGGACAGTGGGTGACCTGGTGATGTGGGACAACCGCTGCACGATGCACCGAGCACGGGAGTATGATGAGACGCAGGTGCGGGATATGCACCGGACGACAGTGTCGGATGGGGTGCCGACGGTGGCGGAGGCGGCTTAGAAACAAAGACATTCGTGGGATTCGCCTGGGCAACGATCTGCTGCGATCGAACGAGACTGTCTTGAAGCGGTGACTTCAAACTCAGTCTGCCGAATCCAAATCCGAACGGCATGATGATCTATTGCGGGAACGATGCCGGCGTCGTCGACCTTGGGACCGGCACGGACACGGTGGTGCCGGGCGGTAGCGCGGATACCGTGGATGGCGGCGGCAGGGCGCTGACAAAGCGCCTTCGTCATCAGCACCGACGGGCTATGCTGGCGGTTTTGTTACTTCGGCGATGCGCGGAGGTGACCGAGTTACTTGAGGCGGCAGATAGGCGCTCCAGGACTCACGGCTGGCGGTGCTTAACTTGACACAGGCGTGGATGGCGGGCCTGCGCCCGCCGTGACGGGGGGGAGGGAGCGGCGGTTCCCGGCGTCGAGGCGGGGGCAGGGAGCGGCGACCATGGCTTGCCGAAGCGTTTATTCCTGCTCATCACCTTATAGCAGATAGCTGATCGGCGGCAGGCCGGGGACGATCGCCGGGGATTGTTCGCCAAGCGGCCAGGGTGCGGATCATGGCGCACCCGGCCGGGTGGTGTCAGTCGCGGCGGTAGGTGCCTCGTTCGATTGACCAGACGTCGGAGCGGCTGAGGCCGACATCCCAGAGGTCGCGGTCGGTGAAGCGGGAGAGCTCCCGCAGTTCGCGTGCGCGGGTGTGCCGTTTGATCCAGGCGGCGGCCAGGCGGTGCAGGCGTGTGCGGATCGCGGCGAGGAGTGTGCCGATGTCGGGGGTGAGTTTCTGACGGTTGCCAGAGAGGAGGTAGGTGTCGTCGGAGAGGTTCATTGTTCACGTTCCTTCGGGAATGCCGGCGGAGGCCCGGCACGGGGCGAAGGACGTTCTTCCCTAATGCTGCGATGCAACATAGCAGGATGTGGCAGAGATACGCCAGTGGTTCTGACCAATTTTCACGGGGCTGTGACGGATTTGCCGATATTGGGTTGCTGGTGGGGATGTGAATACGATGGTAGATACGGGGTGGCGCGATGAACGCAATCGGCGATTGAAGTGGATCGTGCGTGGGTTCGGTTGACGGGATGGTCGGCCGGGGCTGCGCTATGCCCCTACAACCGACGTTGTCGTTGACCCATCGGCGCCGCCGCGACGGATGAGGTCAACAGAAGAGTCGGCATCAACGCCGGTCGCTCTTATCGCGCTGTCGGTTGCATCTCGCTGTTTCCTCCGAGCGGACCATCCAGGATCCGTGAATGCTGTCGGGGGGAAAGCAATCAAGAGTGACGCGGAGTCGCTGAGTTCGCGCGGAGGCTCGCGGAGAGGAGATTTCGGTCGGTGGCATGCAGTACCGTGATTGCCTCTCGCCGGCTGCGCGGAATGCCTGCGATTGGCATCGAAGCGGCAGGTCAATTCCACCAGCACTCCTCCGAGAAATTCCGCGCGAACTCAGCGAAACTCCGCGATCCGCTTGATTACTTTCCGATCCACCGCGGCGAATACGGAACGAGCCGGCTGGAGCGATCATTGTTGGGCGTCGTTATAGGTACCCCCCAGCGCGTTCGGCATCTCAATCATTGAAATCAACAGATAACGCGATAAGAGCCATCGCCCTTGATGTTGACCCATCGGCACCGCCGTGCCACTCGTCATGGCGAGTGCAGGTTCGACATCCATGCCTTTGTTTCCGCTTGTAAAAGGCGTGGATACCGGCATGCGCCGGCATGACGGACGGGGTCAACCGACATGACGGACGGGGTCAACCGAAGAGTCTGCATCAACGCTGGTTTGGATAAGAGCCACGCCGGTTGTTACTGTCCTGGTCAGGTGAGGCTGGAGGCCGTCTCCATTTTGCGCGCTGGTGCGTGGTGGCCGGATCTTTGCCCGGCGGCGACGGCGAGGGGGCGCCGACCGTGAGGGCGTGGGAAGGCCG
>DATAZJ010000257.1:0-2348 GCA_036272115.1 Rhodopila sp.
GGGCCAGGCCGAAATGGCGATAGACGGCCTGCACGGTGTGGATCGGGTCGCTGATCAGGTCCATGTGATGCACGTGGCAGACCGGTTCGGGGAAGCCGGCGTCGTCGCCCACCGTCATCATGCGCTGGGTGCCGTCGAGCCAGCGCCGGCTCTCGTCGGGACCGAGCGTGGTGGGGTCGAGGCGGCGGGTGAAGGGGCGGCGGAGGACCTCGGTGAGTTTGGCCTGGGACAGCAGGACCTTCACCGGGTCGCGGTGGACGAAGACCAGCCTTGCGTCGGGGTAGACCGCTCGGATCGCCTGCAGGGCGAAGAGGTGTTCGGGGCATTTCAGCACCCAGCGTGGGCGGGTGCGGTCCTGGAACTGCAGGAATTGCAGGAAGCGCTGGTGGAAGCGGTAGCCGGGCAGGTTGCGGACGACGTCGGCGTCGAGCCAGTTGCGGTAGGCGGGGATGTGGTAGTTGGTGTCGAAGCGCAGGCTGCGGAACACGTGGGCGGTGATCTCACTGCATTCCTGCGGTGAGGTGGCCTCCATCGGGTGCAGGGCGGGGAATTCCGGGGCCAGCCACTCGAACGCCTTCAGTTGGCGGGCGACGCGGGCGATGCGCTGATTTCGGGTGCCGGCGGTGGGGGAGGGGGAGATCGTCTCCCATACCGCGGGTGCCCGGTTGGCCGGATCGGTGAGCATCAGGCGGTGCAGGAAGGTGGTGCCGCTGCGTGGCAGGCCGGTGATGAAGATGGGCCTGTGGATGGGCTCGTCCGTCATCTGGGGGAATTGGGTGGCGGCGTCCTGGATCAGCAGCAGGTTGGACAGGAAGCGGACGATGTCCCATTTGGTCGCGCTGCGGCCGACGATGCCCAAGGCGGCTTCCCGCGAGCAGGAGTCGAGCAGCCTGGTCAGCGGGCCGATGAAGGCGGTGTCGCCGAAATCGCGCAGTCCTGTTTGTTTTTGGGCGACCTGCATGAGCGGATCGGCTTCGAGCGGCCGGTCCAGCAAACCGATCCTGTCGGCGATGGCATCCGCCAGGTGCAGGGCCGTGGTCACAAGCGTCAAAATATGGTCTCCCGCAAACGATGCCGTGAGGCGCGGTCAGGTGGACCGCGTTGGTGTGACAGCGCGCTGCTTGCTCGGCAGGCCGCGTGGCGTCGGTCACGCGGTGTCGGTCCGGCTCGATCATGCTTCCGCGCATGGAGTTAGGGGCGTCGGGTCCGCTTCCGGGACACAAAGCCGTGAGCCGATACTATTGCGGAAGCGGGCATCCAAGACAATCGTCCCCATGTATCTGGAGGATGTCAGGCGTTGCTTTCTATGCGGCAACTGACGAAGGACAAATTCAGGTAGAGGATTGGTTTGATGGATGTGTTCTGTTACCGCCGCCGCGGGCTGATCGCGGCGACCGCCGCGGGGCTGCTGTGGACGGTGATGCCGGCGCGTGCCGCGAACGATGCGGCGGCGATCGCGCCCATACAGCAACTGGTCGGTGGGCTGGAGCAGGTGATGAAGGCCGGCATGGGGGCGTCCTTCTCGCAGCGTTTCGCCATGCTGGCGCCGGTCATCGACAAGACGTTCGATCTGGCGGCGATCCTGCGTGAGTCGGTCGGCGCGACGTGGGCGTCGTTGCCGGCCAATCAGCAGACGATGCTGACCGCGGCGTTCCGGCGCTATACCGTGGCGACCTATGTCAACGGGTTCGACAGCTCCGACGGGACTCGCTTTGTCGTGAGTCCGGAGACGCGGCCGGTGGGCAACCAGCAGGTGGTGCAGACCAAGATCATTCCGAGATCGGGTGACAGCCATGAGCTGGACTACGTGATGCGCGACGACGGGGCGGGCTGGCGGGCGGTGGACGTGCTGGCCGACGGGTCGATCAGCCGCGTGGCGGTGCAGCGGTCGGATTTCCGCCGGCTGCTGGCGCGCGGGGGGGCGGAGGCACTGGTGGCGAGCCTGCGGTCGAAATCGGCCGATCTTTCGGATGGGTCGAGCTAGTATCGCGCTTCGGAGAAGCGCGATGCGTCGCAGGTTTGTCCGGGTGGCCGATTTATACCAATCGCCCTTGATGTTGACCCATCGGTAGCGCCGTGCAACCGTCATGGCGAGCGCAGGCTCGCCGTCCATGCCTTTGTTTCCGCTTGTAAAAGGCGTGGATACCGGCATGCGCCGGCATGACGGACGGGGTCAACCGAAGAGTCTGCATCAACGCCGGTTTGGTATAAGAGCCACGCCGGTTGTTACTGTCCTGGTCAGGTGAGGCTGGAGGCCGTCTCCATTTTGCGCGCTGGTGCGTGGTGGCCGGATCTTTGCCCGGCGGCGACGGCGAGGGGGCGCCGACCGTGAGGGCGTGGGAAGGCCG
>DATAZJ010000258.1:0-3039 GCA_036272115.1 Rhodopila sp.
TATCCGCACCGATGAACACGGCGGAAATATGGGTCTCGCGCGGCGGCCCGCCGGACAGGCCCGACAGGAACCGCGCGGTCTCCTGCTGCTCCGCCGGGATCGTCACGAAGGAAAGTACTGCGGCGCTTCGGCGCGCGCGAACATCCCGTAATCACGGATGACACGCACCACGCGGTGGCGCCCGGTTGCCGAACCGATGCCGGCCTCGGCGGACGCGAGGTCGGGCCATGACCTTATATAGAGTCCGTTTCCCGGCCGGGTGATGCTGTCGAACACGTCCCGATCGGGCACCGCCGCCACGGGTCCGGGATCGAGAGCCCGTTCCGACAGGCTGACGGCCTTCGCCGCGCCGGCTTCGGTGGTATCGAAACGATCCTGCGGCAGCTTTTCGGTCGCTTCCGTGTCGGAAACGATCTCGCCCACCCGTAGATGATAATCGGCGAACACCGACGACCGGCCTTTGCCCTGGATTTCATGGTGCAGGGCGTGGGTGCGCCAGCGCACCAAGGCTTTCTCATCCCGCCAGATCGACAGCGAAACCAGCCAGCCTGGTCGTGTCAGGCTGGAGTACCGTTCGTTGGCGATGAAACCATCGATCGCGACCAGCTCCGGCCGCAGCGTTGCCGCGTGGCCCAGGTATTCGTCCCATGCTTCGGGCCGCGGGTTCACTTCGAAGATGACGGCGAACATGGCTCAATCTCCCTTCAGGAAGGCCTCGGCCTCCCGGTACAAAGCATAACGGTTTTCTTCCAGGTGCATCAGGTGGGTGGCGCGCGGGATTTTCACGTCACGCACGTTGGGGATCACATCCAGCAGCCACGCGGCATCTGCGTCGCCGCACAAGCTGTCCCACTCGCCGCGAATGATGGCGACAGTGGCCTGAATCAGTCCGGGATCGTAGGAAAATCGACCGGCCCAGGCGTCGAAAATGTCCTGGAACGCACCGGCGGGCGTCTTCACCGCCGGCGGCCGGCGATCCCGGCTTTCCGGGTCGGAATCCAGATACGCCTCCCCCCATTCGTCGAAATGCCGCTTGGACAGCACGGCTTGCTCGCCCGGCGGAACATCGGCGGTGAAGCGATCCCACTGGTCCTGCAACGTGATCATCCGCCAGGCGGGTAGTTTCGCGGCCGCGGCGGTGGGCACGCGCTGCGCGATTGGACCGAAAAACACCATGCGATCAACCAGTTCGGGGCAACGCCCGGCGAAATGGCCGCTGACCATGGTGCCCCAGGAGTGTGCGATCAGCGACAACCGGGCGATACCGTGTTGCGCCGTGATGAAACGGACCGCCTGTTCAAGCTGTCGGCTAGCCTCGGCGGTGCGGCCGAGTGGTGTGTCCGGATCAAGATCCGGATAGCTGTCGGAATAATGGCCAAACCCATGAAAATCCAGGCCCCAGACATCGAATCCGGCGTCGCACAGCGCATCGCGCCATGACCGGCCATCGAACCGATGGGCGATCGACAGGGCGGAGGAAAACGTCCCGCCATGCACATACAGCACGGCGCCGCGCGCCGGTGTGCCCGCGGACGGGGGCAGGTGGCGCAGGAACAGGTGCAGGCCGGGCACAGGGCTGGGAATCCGGAAATGGGTTTCGCGCGGGTCAAGCTTTTGCATCGCGATGATCTCCTTGCGTTGGCATGGCCAGACAATGGGCATGCCGAGGGGCACAAGCAGCCTGAAACAGTTCGATGCCGGCCGAAGCGTCGCGAATATCCATGACGAAATCCCGACCATTACGGCCGCTTCAGGCGATGGGTCGGAACGCCTCCGTTACTTGTGAACCCTCCCCTTGGCTTTTCCCCCTGCCGCCCCCGGTCGCCCGACACTATGTTCCCTGGTGCCGGTTGTGGTAATCGCGCTAACCGTTATTATAGCGGTATTGTCTCCCTTTGATACATAGTCGCGTCGCGTACAGGCGATGGAAATGGAGGTTCCAATGGGTCGTTCTCCGATAACCGCACTGATGATGGGTGGCGCGGTTCTCATCCTCCTCGGACTGCTCGGATTTGCCGTTCCTTATTTCACGACCCAACACACCAAGGACGTCGCCAAAGTCGGCGACCTGAAGATACAGACGACACAACACACGACATACGTTGTCCCGCCGCTGGTCAGTGGCGGCGCCGTCGTCCTTGGTGTCGTCCTGCTGGGGGCCGGCATGTACCGGCGGGCCTGAACAACGGGCGCGTGCGTCAGGTCACCTTCGACAACAGTATCACCAGTTTGTGACAAACTCGTTTCGCCGCTGTCGAACCGCGGGGCGAACAACCGTCCTGCCGCGTCGTTCCAGCCGCGCACGTGCCAAAGCCGGTCCAGCAAATACGCTGGCGCCGCCAACACCGCCAAGAGCTCCGGCGGCACCAACACGGACGGGATCGCCACCCTCAGCGTTCCAGGGGTGACGCATGCGACTCGCCGCCGCGCGCCCACTCGTTGACCAGCGTGTAGCCGATCCCCAACAGCACAGGCCCGAGGAAAATGCCCAGCAGCCCGAACGTCAGCGCACCGCCCAGCACGCCCAGCACCGTCAGCAGGAACGGCAACTGGGCACCCCGGGAGATGAACCACGGCCGTATCAGGCTGTCGGAGCCGGAGATCGCACCGACCCCATACACCCCGAGGAAAATCCCCCATCCCAGATGGCCGGTGCTCATCAGCCAGATGGAAGCCGGTATCCAGATCACCGGCGCGCCGATCGGCAGCACCGACAGCAAGCCGGCGACGCAGCCCAGCAGCACCGGTCGAGGCACGCCGGATACCCACAGGCCCAGCGCGGTCAGGATACCCTGCACCACCGCGGTGCCCAGGATCCCGTACACCACGCCGCGCACCGTCGCCCCCGTCACCGCGATCAGCCGTTCGGCCTGCGCCCCGGCGATACGGTGCAGCAGCAGCCGCAACCGGTCGGCGATCGGCTCGCCGTAGACATAGAAGAAGAAGGCAACGAACAGCGCCAGCAGGAACATCAGCACGCCGTTGGCGATGCCCAGCAGCAGGCTGAGGCCATTTTCGACGACAATACCGAAATAGGGG
>DATAZJ010000259.1:0-10662 GCA_036272115.1 Rhodopila sp.
GCTGATGCACAAACCGCAGCCCCTCCCGCCAGGTGATCCCGCGCAGGCAGATCAGATAGACCGTCGGGCTGGATTGCTGCACCAGCCACAGCGGATACAGCGCCGACGACGCGAAGAACATCGGGAAAATCACGAAATTCATCACGCCGGCGAAATTCTCCAACTGCTTGATCATCGACGACAGCAGCATCCCCAGCGCACCCAGCATCAGCCCGACCAGCACCAGCGCCGGAATCACCGTCACCAGGCCCCACGGCGGCAGATCCACGCCCCAAATCTCCGCGACCACAACGAACGCGGCCACCTGCAGGATGGAAACCGCCGTGCTCGCCAACAATTTCGACACCAGCAGGTACCAGCGCGGAAACGGACTGACCAGCAGCATCCGCATATTACCCATCTCGCGGTCGTAGACCATCGACAGCGATGACTGCATGCCGTTGAACAACTGGATCATCGCGATCAGGCCCGGCGTGACATAGACCTCGTACAGCACATAGGTCTCGTACGGCGGAATGATCGAAACGCCCAGGATCTGGCGAAACCCGGCGGCAAAAATGAACAGCCACACCAGCGGTCGCACCAGAGCCGAAACGAACCGTTCCCGCTGATGCACAAACCGCAGCCCCTCCCGCCAGGTGATCCCGCGCAGGCAGATCAGATGCTGCCTGACCGTAAAACCCCGAACCGCCGCGCTCATGCCACCATCTCGCGAGACCCGGTCAGCGCCGTGAACGCCCCACGCAGCCCCCCCGACCCGTTTTGCGCAACGACATCGGACACCAGTCCCGCCGCCATGCGCTTCCCTTGATGCAGGATCACCACATCGTCGGACGGTTCGATTTCATCCAGCAGATGCGTGGTCCACAGCACCGCCACCCCACGCTCCCGCACCAGCGACCGCACATGCGTCACGATCGCCTGCTTGGACGCGATATCCAGCCCAACCGTCGGCTCATCCAGCACCAGCAAGCGCGGCCGATGCAGCAGCGCACGAGCGATTTCCACCCGGCGCATCTGCCCGCCCGACAAATTGCGGGCCTTGTCACGCGCCCGCTCCGCCAGCTCCACATCGGCCAGCACATCCGCCGTGCGCTGCCGAGCCTCGCGCCCACCGATGCCATGCAGCGACGCATGGAACAGCAAATTCTCCCGCACCGACAGATCCAGATCGAGCGTGCGCGCCTGAAACACCACGCCGAGTTGCCGCAACGCCTCACCCGGTTCGCGATCGATCCGATGCCCGAGAACGCTGATACTGCCCACCTTCGTATCGAACAGCCGGGTAATCAGCGACAGCAGAGTCGTCTTGCCCGCGCCGTTCAGACCCAGCAGCGCGGTGAACTGGCCCTGTCCGACCGTCAGCGTAACGTCGTCCAGCGCCTTCCGAGCGCCATAGGCGTGACTGACTCCGCTGACCGCCAAAGCCGGCACCGCGTCGGTCATTGCGCCGCGACCGCCACGCCCCAGGGCAACCGGCCGACCTGGATTGACTTGATCACCTTCTGGTCGGCGACATCGATGACCGATATATCGTTCGAAAGCCCATTCGTGGTCAGCAGATATTTGTCGTCCGGCGTGAACGCCATCTGCCAGACCCGCTGGCCCACCAGCAGATATTTCTCCACCTTCAGCGTCTTGGTGTTGATCACCGCCACCCGGTTGGCCGGCCCCAGCGCCACGAACGCGATCGCATCGTTCTTGGTGAACCGGATGCCCACCGGTTGGATCACATCCGCCCGCAGTCCCTGCACGGCGAAATTGATCTTGCCCACCACCACCCGCTTCGCCGCATCGATGATGCTGACCGTGCCACCCAACTCCGACGAAACCCACACCTGCGACCCGTCATGCTTGAACATCGCCACCCGAGGACGCGCGTCCACCAGCACGTTCGCCACTACCTTGCGCGTCTTGTAGTCGATGAAATGCGCCATGTTGGTCGTTTCGGAGGTGTTGACGATCGTCTGGCCGTCCGGACTGACCGCCATGCCCTCCGGCTCCACACCGGTCGGGATCTGCGCCAGCACCTTCCGGGTCGGCACATCGATCACCGTGACCATGTTGTCGTTCTCATTCGACACATACAGCGGGTTTCCCGAATCGCGCAGCGCGAACGTCTCCGGATCCGGCCCGGACGGCAGGTTGCCGACAATCTGCAGCGTCGCGCGATCGATGATCTGGATCGTGTTGTCATCGCTGGCGCAGACCAGGATGTCCTTCTCATCCTTGGTCAGCAATATCCCCCGGGGACGCTGGCCGACATCGATCGTCTTCACCGTCTTCATCGACTTCATGTCGACAACACTGATCGTATTATCGCGCTCATTCGACACGTAGGCGGTCAACGCAAATGCCTGGCCACCTCCCAGCAGGACAGCAAAAGCCGCGATCAAAAGCCGCTTCATTGCAGTTTGCATTTCGTCTCCGGACGGTCGATACCCAGCGTATCCAACTCGGTCACCTGATGCAGGAACCCGGGTTGCGGTGAAATTGAAACGATGGTCCGGCCGTCCGCCAGCAGGATCGGCTGACGCAACTGCCAATCCCAGTTGCGCAGCGTCAGCCGCTGCCCCTTGTACGCGGCGATGCCGAAATCCGCGCCTTTCATGTAGGCCATGATCTTGTCCGGATCGCCGCTGCTGGTGCGGCTCGCAGCCTCGCCGACCATCCGCACCCCGGTCCAGGCCTGCATGTCCAGCGGCATCATCCGCCGGTGATACAGCCGCTCGAAACGGTCCTGCAACTGAGTCCCGCCCCAGGATTCGCTGCTGGCATCCCAGGTCAGCGGCTCCAGCCCGGCCGACCCCGCCACCGGCCGAGGGTCCCACGTCCGATACGGCAAATACCCGGCAAACACCTGGTTCTCATCCGCGGCGATCAGCACGTCGTAATCCGGCGCCCCCTGCGTCAGCACCGGCATCTGCTGCTGCGTCTGCACCACGCCGGAATCCGTCTCCCGCGATCCGCCGGTGTCCTTGCTGAGCTTCTCCGCAACGATCTTGGCGCCAAACCGCTTGGCGGTGCGCCGGTAAGCATCGGCCAGCAACTGATCTTCCGGGTGGGACCCATACACCAGAAACCACCGGGTCCACTTCTTCCACACCAGATACTGCCCGACCGCATCCGCCAGCATGGCCCGCGAGGGCGCCACATGGATCAGATCGTTGCGGCAATCCTCCTGGCGCAGCGAATCGTCCGGCGCGGCCAGGTTGAAAATCGTCATGCCATGCGCCTTGCCGGCATCCGCCAGCTTCAGCACCGCGGCGCCCGGCAGGTCGGTCATCACCAGCTTGACGCCCTTCGTCGCCAGCCCCTCCAACGCCGCCACCACGTCGGCGTTCGGGCGCACCGGCACATCCACCAGCGTAAAAGCCTGCCCTTGCAGCCGCCCGGTGGTGTTGTCGTCGTCCAGCCCCAGCGTCGCCCCGGCCAACCCGGCATTCGGCGTCGGCTTATCCAACAGCGAAATCGTCGGATGCCGCTCCAGCGACCGTACATAGCCAATCTGCACCGCCGGCTCATCCGCGCGCGCCGTTGACATCAGCATCGGCACGGTCAACAGCAGACCCACCGCTCGGCGCCGGCTTATGCCGTTGCGCACATTTCGATTTGGACGTTTCATGGCGCGCAAAGTGGTACAATCGGGCAATCGCCGCAAGCCGCTTGGAGGGCAGGGAGGCAGCCAATGACGACGCGACCACCACATTTCCCGACCGGCTTTCGGGAACGTGAACATTCCTTTCTTTCCAGCAATCTGATCGGCCCCGTCAGGCCCCGCCAATGACCCGCATGCTGGCCTCTGTGAACGGTCCGGAGGAGGCGGAAGTCGCCCTGAACGCCGGTGCCGACATCATCGACCTGAAGGACCCCACCCGAGGCGCGCTGGGCGCCGTCGCCACCACCGTCATCCGCGCCACGGTAAGCACCGTCCGCAGGCGCCGCCCCGTCAGCGCGGTGGCCGGTGACCTGCCCATGCGGCCGGACCTGGTCGCCGCCACCGTGCGCGACATCGCCGCAACCGGTGTCGACTACGTCAAGCTGGGCATCTTCCCCGACGGCGACGCGCCCGCCTGCATCCGCGAACTCGCGACGATCGCACCGCACACAAAACTGGTCGCCGTGTTCTTCGCCGACGCCGCCCCCGACCTCTCTTTGCTGCCGCTGCTGAAGCAAAGCGGTTTCGCTGGCGCGATGATCGACACCAGGGGCAAATCCGCCGGCCGCCTGCTGGATCATTTCGATCTCACCCGCCTGCGCGGCTTCGTCGCCGATTGTCACGCCCTCGATCTGATCGCCGGTCTCGCCGGCTCGCTGGAACCGCCCGACATCCCCCGCCTGCTGGTCCTGGCACCCGACCTGCTGGGCTTCCGAGGCGCCCTGTGCGGCCCCGGCGGCCGCACCGCCGCGCTCGACCCCGAACGCACGCGGGCCGTACGGGACCTGATCCCGCCGGAGGGTCAGGAACCCGTCGTGCGTCAGGTCGACTACCGCCTGCTGGCCGCCCGCGGCTATGCCCCGGAAGCCGCCGGCGACGATGGGCCGGTCGATCTCGTCCTGGTGGAAGATTTCGTTCTACCGGTCTTCATCGGCACCTACGCCAGCGAACGCCAGGCCCCGCAGGATGTGCGCTTCGCCGTCACCGCCTCGGTAATGCGCACCGGCCGCGCCGCCGAGGACATGCGCGACGTGTTTTCCTACGACCTGATCACCGACGGCATCCGCATGCTGGTCGGGACCGGCCACGTACCGCTGGTGGAAACGCTGGCGGAACAGATCGCCGCGGTGGTGCTGGGCCACCCCCGAGTGACCAAGGTGATGGTGCGCGTCCAAAAGCTGCAAACCGGCTCCGGCGTCGTCGGCGTCGAAATCGAGCGCACCCGAACCGCCGCCAACGCCGCCGAACGGAAGCTGCCGGCGGAAACGGCGGCCCGATCGTGACCGACAGCCTGCCCCCCAATGGCCTGCCCCCCCATGGCCTCACCGTCGTGAAACTCGGCGGCAGCCACGCGCTGTCACCGCTGCTGCGGCCCTGGCTGGAAGCGATCGCCCGCGCCGCAGGCCACGTCGTCGTGGTCCCCGGCGGCGGCCCGTTCGCCGACACCGTCCGTTCGGCGCAACCCGCCATGCGCTTCGACGACGACGCCGCGCACGACATGGCCTTGATGGCGATGGCCCAGTACGGCCGCGCCCTGACCGGCCTGGCGGACGGTTTCGTCTACGCCGACACCATCGCGGCCGTACAAGACGCGGCGGCGAGCCGGAAAATCCCCGTCTGGTCGCCCTGGCCCGGACTGCGGGCCCACCCCGACATCCCACGCTCCTGGGACGTCACCTCCGACAGCCTCGCAATCTGGCTCGCCGGCGCCCTGAGTGTCCGACACGATCTGACGGCTCCAGCGGAAGCACAGCCGCCCGATGCCGTCATGGCGGGCGCAGGCCCACCATCCATGCCTTGGCCGAGATCCGCTCCGAAAGGCATGACCGGTGGCTCTCCCAACGCTCGGCGTGTGGTGCTGATCAAGCATCGCGCCCCCGCCGGAGACGACCTGCTGGACGCGGCCTTCCCCCGCTTCGCCGAACGCTTTCGCGGCGAAATCATCATCGTCGGCCCCGACGACCTCGCCTCGGCCGAGACGCTGTTCACCACCCACTCCCCCGTTCGCGCCTGACCATGGCCCGCAAACGGCCACCCCGCTGGGCCTGGGCGCTCACCGGATCAGGCCACTTCTTCACCGAGTCGCTCGACCTCCTCCGAACCCTGGGCGACGTCGACCTGTTCGTCAGCCGCGCCGCCGCCGAGGTCGTGCGCATGTACAAAACCGACCTGAACCTGCCGAAAGGCTGCCAAATCTACCGTGACACCACCGCCAGCGCCGCCCCGGTGGCAAAATTCTACCACGGCGACTACCACACCGTCGTCGTCGCCCCGGCAACCTCCAACACCGTAGCGAAATGCGTCGTCGGCATCTCCGACACCCTGGTCACCAACGTCTTCGCCCAAGCCGGCAAATGCCGTGTCCCCGCCATCGTCTTCGCCTGCGACAGCGCGCCGGAGATGGAAACCGAAGCCCCCGAGGGCATGGTCAACGTCTACCCCCGCACCATCGACCTGGAGAACACCGCCCGCCTGGCAGCATTCGAGCGCACCCGGGTCGTGCTGACCCTGGCCGACCTGGAAGCCGCCATCGCCGAACGCCGCCGCGTGCTGCGAGACATGCCGCCGCAACCAGGGTCTTCTGTTGTATAACCAGCCGCCATGACCGAACGGCTGCTTTTCCTGACCGGCCACCTCGCCGAACCCCGCCTGCGCCGCATCCTGCAGGCACTGGGCGAAACCCCGTTCGCCTGGGACATCGTGGACATCGGCGTCCAGGTCGCCGCCCTGATGACCGAGGCGATCATCCTCCGCCGCCTTCCCCGCCCGGTGCAGGCGACCCGCATCATCTTCCCCGGCCGAGCCGGAATCGACCCCGCCCGCCTGACCGCCCAGTTCGACGTCCCCTTCGAACGCGGCCCCGACGAACTCGCCGACCTCCCCGCCTATCTCGGCCGCGACGGCGCCCCAATCGACCTCTCGAAACACGACGTCCGCATCTTCGCCGAGATCGTCGACGCCCCACTGCTGCCCTGGGACCGCCTGCTGGCCCGAGCGGAATCGCTGCGCGCCCAAGGTGCCGAAATCATCGACATCGGCTGCCGCCCCGGCACCCAATTCGACCACCTGGAAACCACCGTCACCGGCCTGCGCGACGCCGGCTTCCGAGTCAGCATCGATTCCGGCAACCGCGACGAACTCCGCCGAGGCGCCCTGGCCGGTGCCGATTTCCTCCTCAGCCTGACCGAAGAAACCCTCGACGTCGCCGACGGCACCGCCGCCATCCCGGTGCTGGTCCCGGCCAAACAAGGCGACCTCGACTCCCTGATCCGCGCCGCAGACCTCGCGCAGGCTCGTGGCCTGCCCTGCATGCTCGATCCGATCCTCGACCCGATTCATTTCGGCTTCACCGCATCCCTGATGCGCTACGCCACGCTGCGAGCACGCCTGCCGGAGGCGGAAATCCTCATGGGCACCGGCAATCTGACCGAACTGACCGACGCCGATTCCTCCGGCGTCACCGCGATCCTGATGGGGATCTGCTCCGAACTGGCGATCCGTAACGTGCTGGTCGTCCAGGTCAGCAAACACACCAGAGAAACCGTCGCCGAACACGACTTCGCCCGCCGCCTGATGTACGCCGCCCGAACCAACGCCGACCTGCCCCGCGGCTACGGCGCCAACCTGCTGCAAGCCCACGACCGAACGCCTTTCGTCCAGACCGAAGCCGACCTGGCCGCCCAGGCGCGTGCCACTCGCGACCGCAACTACCGCATCGCCACCGCCCCCGACGGCATCCACGTCTTCAACAACACCATCCACGAAATCGGCCGCGAGGCGATGGCACTCTACCCCGCCCTAGACGTGACAACCGACGCAGCGCACGCCTTCTACCTAGGCACCGAACTGATGAAGGCCGAGACCGCCTTCGCCCTGGGCAAACGCTACATCCAGGACACCCCGCTGGACTGGGGCTGCGCCGCCCCACGCGACAGACACGCCCCCACAAGCCTCGCCGAAGCCGGCCACACCCTGCGCTCGAAAAAGGCCACGCGCGATGATCCGTGAGGTCATCGTCACCACCATCTCCGCCGCCGGCAAGCCGCACGTCGCCCCGTTCGGCCTGATCCAGTCACCCCCCGACGAGTGGATCATCGCCCCGTTCCACCCCTCCACCACGCTCGACAACCTGCGCGAAATTCCGTTCCTGGTGGCGAACTACACCGACGACGTCCGCATCTTCGCCGGCAGCCTGACCGGCCGCCGCGACTGGCCTTGCGTCCCATCGGCCATTGTTCCACCACCCCGCCTGACCGCCGCCCTCGCCCACGCCGAGATGGCGGTCACCCGAGTGCAAGATGACCCCCAGCGCCCCCGCTTCCACTGCCGCATCGTCCACCGCGAGACGCACGCCCCATTCGAGGGCCTGAACCGCGCCAAAGCCGCCGTCGTCGAAGCCGCGATCCTCGTCAGCCGGCTAGCCATGCTCCCCCGCGAGAAAGTCGAAACCGAACTCGCCTACCTCGAAATCGCCATCACCAAGACCGCCGCCCAACCCGAACAGCAAGCCTGGACCTGGCTGATGGAAGCCGTTCGCGCCCACTATGGCTCCGGAGACAAATAACACCCGCCGCCGTTGTCATCGATCCCTCCACCGACCCCACCCGTCATGCCAACCCATCCTCCATGCCGACCCACCCATCATGCCAATCACCCGTCATGCCGCTCCCTCCGCCATGCCGACCCCACTCGTCACGCCGCCCCCTCCGCCGAGCCAACCCACCCGTCATGCCGCCCCCTCCGCCGTGCCAACCCACCCGTCATGCCGCCCCCTCCGCCGTGCCAACCCATCCGTCATGCCGCCCCCTCCGCCATGCCGCCCCCCTCCGTCATGCCGACGCAGGTCGGCATCCACGCCTCGCCCACTCGGAACCACACCGCAAGCCACCGATCGCAACACGCGGCGAACCCCACGCCTAACCCGAGGCCAGCAACGCCACCGCCACCGCCGGCGCACACCCGTCCACCCAGTCGATCCCACCAGCCGCCGCCCCATCCCCAAACAAACCGCCGAACGACACACACCGCCGCCCCAACCGCTCCGCCAACCGCCGCACGATCGCACCACCCACCCCCGCGGCAACCACCGGCGCATCCGGCGGCAACCCCGCGCCGGACAGCACCAGCAGCGCCCCATCGTGGATCTGCCGCAACTGCATCTCAGCGAACCACACCGCCAGACCGTGCCAGTCCGCGTCACCGGCATCCCCCGCATCACGCCCGATCATACGAGCCAGCCGCGCCCGCGACGCCTCCGTTGTCTTCGCCCGCCCGTCGGCGGACTCCATCTGGTCCGCCGCCTCATCCAGCGTCCCCAGAATGCGATGCACATCCGCCGCGGACGCAAAATACTCCGCCGCAAGCGTCGTCCACGCCCCCCCAAACGGCGCCCGCCCCCCCATCGCCATCACAAACGCTCGGGTCAGCCCGGTATAGACCAGCTCCCCACACCCCAACCGTTCCGCATCCGTATAACCCCGCGCACAGACACCCCCATCGCGCAGCGGAACGATATCCGTCGTCGTCGACCCGATATCGACCAACAGCCCATCGCCATGCCGAGCCGCCAGTGCCGCACTCGCATGCCAGTTGGCCGAGGCGATGTCCCCGACATGCCGCGCCACCGCCGACGCCTCGACGATCCCGCCCCGACCGGCATAGAACCGTAACGATTCCACCGGCAAAGCCCGCATCAGTTCATCCACGATCGCCAGCACACCGTGTCGCCGGTCCGGAAAAACATCCGCCAACTCCCCGGTCATCGTCGCGACATGCAGGTCGGCTGGACCGAACGCTGCCCGCAACGTCGCCAGCACCGGCGCCAGCCGATCCGCCCCCAGCCACAGCGGGCACGCCAGTTGCCGGACCGAGACGACCCGCCCACCCTCGATACAGGCCGCCTTCACATGCGCCCCGCCGATATCCCAGCCGATGATCTTTTGCACGTTGCCGTCCTCCCGGGTCACAATGCACCCCTCGGAGGGAATACGCGCATGCAAGTGATACCTGTCATCGACATCAAAAACGGTCAGGTCGTCCATGCGCAAGGGGGGCGCCGGGATTCGTATCGCCCGATCCAAACCCCACTGAGCCCCACCAGCGAACCCGCCGACATAGCAGCCGGACTGTTGCAATTGGCCCCATTCCGCCACCTCTACATCGCCGATCTCGATGCGATCGAGGGCCGCGCACCCAACGACGCCGCCATCCACGCCATCGCCGAGACCGTCCCCACCGTCGAACTCTGGATCGACAACGGCATCGGCGACGCGCCCACCGCCTCGGCCTGGCTGCAACGCTGGCCGCACAGCCTGGTGATCGGCAGCGAGTCCCAGCGCGATACGGCAACGATCATATCCCTCCGCGATGAACCCCGCGTGCTGCTGTCGTTGGATTTTCGCGGCGACGCCTTCCAGGGCCCGCCCGAACTGCTGGCCGACCCGATTTTTTGGCCAGCGCGCGTCATCGTCATGACCCTCGCCCGCGTGGGCGCCGGTGCCGGTCCGGATACCGGCCGTGTCGCCGCCATCGTCGCCCAAGCCGCCGAGCGTTCGATATTCGCGGCCGGCGGCGTGCGGCATGGTGCCGATATCGCCGAACTGGAAACCGCCGGGGCGGCGGGTGTCCTGGTCGCCACAGCTCTGCATACGGGGGCTTTGCCCCGGGGTGAGCTGAAAGCGTTCGTTTCGGCGTGAGCCTGGCGATTTGAACATGGGCACGATCGTCGGGGCGCGCTTCGGCGCGATGGTCGAAGCGCGTTTCGAGAAAATGTTGCGCGGGCGCGGGCAGGGTGTACGCCGCGCGTTCGTTCGCTCTTCCATCATTTTATGCACGGAGGAAGCCGGAGAACCACAAAGGGCCACGGAGATTCGTTACGCTACGACATGGGGAACTGACCGGACGTATCATCGGATTGGCGATCACGTCGGCATGGTGGTCCTGGGTTGTTCTAACCGCTGCATGCCGTGCCCTGTGCCGAAATTGCAACGCGCGGGCATCCGCAC
>DATAZJ010000260.1:0-4537 GCA_036272115.1 Rhodopila sp.
CGACGCGACACTGTTACTCGATCCCGGCTCCGGCACCGGGACGCTCAGCGGCTTCGGCACACAATTCACCAATTTCGGCACGATCGACTTTGCCCCTTCATCGAGTTGGCTGCTCGAGACCAACAGCAATATCACGTCCACCGCCATCAATGGCTTCGTCCAAGGTGACACGATCGACGTGACCGGATTCACGGCCGTGAATGTCGGGGCCGTGGGCGGCGTTACATCGGTGACCCTGACGAACGCCGGCGGCACGCATGCCATCGTGAATTTGGGGGCGGTGGCCGGCAACGTCACCATCGCCTCCGGCCCCGGTATCGACGGCACCGAGATCACCACCATCTGCTTCTGCGTCGACACGCAAATCGCCACCCCGGACGGCGAGGTACCGGTACAGACCCTGAAGGCCGGCGACACGGTCCTGACCGCCCATAACGGCCCGCGCAAGGTCACCTGGGTCGGCACCGGCAAGGTCCTGGCCACCCGAGGCAAACGCGGCGTCGCCACCCCGGTGATCGTCCGCAAGGGCGCCTTGGGCGACAACCTGCCTCACCGTGACCTGCACGTCACCAAGGCCCACTCGCTCTACATCGACGACGTGCTGATCCCGGTCGAGTTCCTGGTCAACCACCGCACCATCCTGTGGGACGACCATGCGCATGAGGTCGAGATCTACCACGTCGAACTGGAAAGCCACGACATCCTGATCGCTAACGGCGCCCCGGCCGAAAGCTACCGCGACGACGGCAACCGCTGGCTGTTCCAGAACGCCAATGAAGGCTGGCACCTGCCGCCGCAGGACCCCTACGCCCCCGTGCTGACCGGCGGCCCCATCGTCGATGCCGTGTGGCGGCGCCTGCTGGACCGCGCCGGCCCCCACAACAGCCTGCCGCTGACCGACGACCCCGACCTGCATCTGGTCATCGATGGCGAGCGCGTGGATGCTCTGAGACGCACGGATTCCACTTACGTCTTCCGCCTGCCCGCCGCTCCCGGCAGCGTCATCGTCGCCTCCCGCGTCAGCACGCCCTCGGAATTGGGGATCACCCGCGACCCCAGATCTCTGGGCGTGGCACTACGCCAGGTAACCATCCGCCAGGGCGCCAGGTTCATGCTGCTCGACGCCGATGACGACCGCCTGACCACCGGCTTCCATGGCTACGAGCCGGACGACAGCCTGCGTTGGACCGATGGCTACGCCGAACTGCCGATCGACGCTTTCGCTCGGTTCGACAACGGCGCCGAGGTCACGCTGCATCTGGGCGGCGCAACCCGCTACCCGGATGACGGCGAAGACGCGGCGCAAGCAGCAGCCTAAGGTTCCGCGGATTGAGGGACGGGGCGATGGTGTCGGTTACTCAACCGCACCATCGCCCAATCGTCAGGCCCGCCATCCACGCCTTCTCCGAGACCGACATCCGACGCCCCCAGGTAACAGACATCAGCGCACACGGACGACTCGTTACTCCGCCGTCCAGCCCCCGTCGACCACCAGCGCCGTCCCCGTCACCAGCGCCGCCGCGTCGCTCGCCAGGAACACCACGGCACCCATCAGATCCTCAACCGTCCCCAGCCGCCCCAGCTTGATCCGCCGCAGCACGTCGTCGCGGAACGCCACGTTCTCAAAGAACGGCTTCGTCAGCGGCGTATCGATGAAGGTGGGACCAATGGAATTCACCCGGATCCCCAGCGGCGCCAGATCGATCGCCATGGCCTTGGTCAGCCCCTCGATCCCGTGCTTGGTCATGCAATAGACCGTGCGGTTCTGCCCGCCAACATGGCCCATCTGCGACGAGATATGGATGATCGACCCACCCTTGCCCGCCGCCGCCAGCTTCCGAACCACCGCCTGAGCAACGAAATACGCCGCCCGCTGATTCAGCCCTGCGATGGCATCGTAATCGTCCTCGGTCACGTCCAGGAACGTGCGCGGCCGGTTCGTCCCCGCATTGTTGACCAGCACATCGAACGGGTCCGCCGCCTCGATCGCCGAACGTGCCGACGCCGTATCGGTCACATCCAGTACCAGCGTCTCCGCCGACCCGCCGCCCGCTCGGATTTCCCGCACCGCCTCGGTAATCTCGGCCGCGGTACGGGCTACCAGGGTCACGTGCGCGCCAACCTCGGCCAATGCTGCCGCGGCCGCCAACCCGATGCCCCGCCCCGCGCCTGTCACCAGCGCCCGGCGGCCATCAAGCCGCATGGAGGGAAGCCGGGGCAGCGTCACGCAGACACCATCATACCGGCAGCAGATCCTCCAGCTTCCATTCCTCGGCCGACGCACCAGCCAGCGCCTGGATGCGGGCTTCATCGGCGCGCAACTCCGCCGCCGGGCCGGAATAGACCATCTGGCCGTTCTCCAGCACGTAGGCGTGGTCGGAGATTTCCAGGCTCATCCGCACATTCTGCTCCACCAGCAGGACGGAGATCCCTTCCTCCCGCATCTGCACGACGATACGGAACACTTCCTTGACGATCAACGGTGCCAGCCCCTGGCTGGGTTCGTCCAGGATCAGCAAACGGGGATTCAGCAGCAACGCGCGGCCGATCGACAGCATCTCCTGCTCGCCGCCCGACAACTGCCGCCCGAGGTTCTGCTTGCGCTCACCCAACCGAGGAAACAGCTTATACACACGGTCGATATCGAACGGTCCGGAGCGTTCCATCGGCACCCGCAGGTTTTCGTCCACCGTCAGGTTGGCGAACACCCGCCTTCCTTCTGGAACGTAGCCGACGCCCGACGCGGCGATGCGGTACGGCGGCTGGCCGGTGATGTCCTTGCCGAACAACGACACCCGGCCGGACCGAGGCGCCGTGAGCCCGACCAGGCTGCGCAGCGTGGTCGTCTTGCCGGCGCCGTTGCGGCCCAATAACGTCGTGATCTGCGCTTCGGCAACGCTCAGGCCGACATCATGCAGGATGTGGCTTTTGCCGTAATAGGTATTGAGCCCCTCGGCTTCCAGCGCGCTCATTCGGCTTTTCCCAGATAAGCTTCCTGTACGATCGGATTTTCGGCGATCTCCGCCGGCGTGCCTTCCGCCAGCATCTTGCCCTCACCCAGCACGGTGATCTTGTCGGCCAGATTGAACACCACGCGCATGTCGTGCTCGATCAGGACGATCGTATAGGCGCTGTTGCGGTGCAGCCGGCGGATCAGGTTGGCGACGGCGAAGGTCTCATGCTCGCCCATGCCCGCGGTCGGTTCGTCCAGCAGCAGCAGCCTGGGCTTCAACGTCAGCGCGGTGGCGATCTCCGCTGCCCGCTGGTCCCCATGCGACAACTCACCGACCAGCCGGTCCGCCTGGGCGGTCAGGCCGGTCTGCGTCAACGCCTCGTCGATGCCCCGCCTGACGTCGGCCGCATGCTTCCCGCCCAGCCAGAACCGCTGGCGCAGCCCCAGGGCACTTTCCACGCCAATCCGGATGTTCTCACGAACCGTCAGCTCCGGAAATATCTCGGTGATCTGGAACGTGCGCGCCATGCCCATCGCGACCCGAGCGGTGACCGCCATCTTGGTGACGGTGGTGCCGTCGAACACGATCTCCCCCGCGGTGGGGGCAAAAAACCCCGAGATCATGTTGAAGAACGTCGTCTTCCCGGCCCCGTTGGGTCCGATGATCGCCCGCAGTTCCCCTGGTGCCACCTGCATCGACACGCCGTCGACCGCCACCAGACTACCGAACTGCTTCGTTACGCTACGGACATCCAGCATGGTCATTTCTCGCTGCCCCTTTGCAGCATACCGAGGATACCTCGAGGGAAGAACAGAACGACCAGGACAAAGATCAGCCCGACAAACGACATCCAGTTGACCGTCATTGAGGAAATATAGTCCTGCACAACCACGAACACCGCGGCACCGACCAGCGGACCCCAGAACGCCCGCATGCCGCCCATGACCGCCATGATAACGATCTCACCCGACAGCGAATAATGCAGGCCCATAGGATCGGCGAAGTTGTTCAGCAAAGCGTACAGCGCCCCGGCCAGCGCCGTGAAAGCGCAGGAGATCGAGAACGACATCCAGACATGCCGCTCGATCGGGATGCCCAGGAAGCGGGCGCGCCGCTCATTCTCCCGGATCGCCAGCAAGGTGCGGCCGAAGGGAGACGCCAGCAGCAGCCCCTGCAGCCCGGTCGCGATCGCGAACACCACCAGCAGGAAGTAATAGAACGCCTTGTCGCTGTTGGCGATGTCGATCGTGGTGAAGCCAAGGTCCAACGGCGCCCGGCTGAAACCGCGCAGGCCGTCGTAGCCGCCGGTCAGGTCGTTCCAGCTATAGGCGACATAGAAAGCGATCTGGCCGAACGCGACGGTGACCATGGCGAAATAGACGCCACGGCGCCTGACGATCAGCAGCCCGAACAACGTGCCGGCCAAACCGCCCAGCAGCACCCCCGCCAGCAACGCCAGCGGCGTGCTCGCCGCCAGGTATTTCAGCGTCAGGCCGGCCCCATAGGCCCCCAGGCCGAAATACGCGGCATGGCCGAAACTCATGACGCCGGTGAACCCCAGCAGCAAGTTGAACGACATCGCC
>DATAZJ010000261.1:0-11252 GCA_036272115.1 Rhodopila sp.
ACCAATAAGCGAAGCGTGACGGAAGCGGCGCTGGACGAGATGCTGCCGGGGGCGGATCTGCTGCTGGATGGCCGGCCGGCCGGGTCTGCGCCGCTGGTTGCCTCGGGAACCGCAACGACCGTGATTTCGTGGTTTGGCGAGGCGGGGCCGTATAGGGACTTCGCGGCGACCGAGGCAACGGTGCGGGCGCTGGGTGGGCTTGTTGCGCTGACCGGGCGGGCGGAGGGACCGCCGACGCTGGCGACGGATTGCCAGTCGGGGATCATCGCGGGATTGGCGGCGTTTATTGCCTCGGCTGCCGGGCTGTATGACCGCCGGTCCGGCAGAAGGCGGTTTTCTGTCAGTGTTCATGAGACCGCGGTCAATATCGCGGAGTACGAAGCGGCGGTGGCGTGGGATGCCGGAACGTCCCGCGCTCGCCCCGGAGTGAACCGTTTCGGACGCAACTATCCGGTCGGCATCTATGAGACGCAA
Organism: Rhodopila sp.; assembly: GCA_036272115.1. Lineage (GTDB taxonomy): Bacteria > Pseudomonadota > Alphaproteobacteria > Acetobacterales > Acetobacteraceae > Rhodopila. The sequence continues at coordinate 475 of DATAZJ010000261.1, forward strand.
CACGGCCTGATCGGGGTTACCATCGTCACGCCGGGTCAATGGCGCGGCATCTGCGCGATGCTGGGCATGCCGGACCTGGCGAAGGACCCTCGTTACGCGGTCAATACCGATCGGCTGGCGCACGCGCACGAGATCGACGCGCTGTTCCAGCCGGTGTGGGAGACGCGGCCCGCGACTGAATGGTTCGAACTGGCACTGGAATACAAGCTGCCGATGGCGGTTGTGCCGACGATGGCGGACCTGCTGGAACAACACGTGCATCGGACGCGCGGTGCGTTCGTTCCGGTCCGTATCGGCGACGTTGCCTTCGAGGCGCCAGTGCTGCCGCAGCATTTGACGCTGACCCCGCCGCGTGCCGGCGGTACTGCGCCGATGGCCGGCGAGGATGCCGCGGTCTGGCTTGTTCCGGCAGCGGATAAGGCGGATGGCGCGGCTCCGGTGGGAAGCTTGCCGCTGCGCGGGATGCGCATCATCGACCTGACGATGGGTTGGGCCGGCCCGACAGCCGCTCGGCATCTGGGCGAACTCGGTGCCGAGATCATCAAGATCGAGGCCTGCCAATATCCGGACTGGTGGCGTGGCACCGATTTGCGGGCGTCGTTTATCGCGGAGCAGAAATACGAGAAAATCCCCTGGTTCCAGTTGATGAACCGCAACAAGCTGGATGTGACGCTCGACCTGACCGACCCGGAGGGCGTTGCGTTGCTGAAACGGCTTGTCGCCGATGCGGATGCGGTGATCGAGAACTACTCGGCCGAGGTGTTGCGCAAACTGGGGCTGGACTACAGCGTGCTGAGCAAGGTCAGGCCCGGACTGGTCATGCTGTCGATGCCGGCGTTCGGATCGGACAACCCATGGAGCGCCTGCCGGGGATACGGTTCGACATTGGAACAGGCGTCCGGCCTGCCCACAATCACCGGTTTCTCCGACGATCCGCCGACCATGAACCAGACGGCGTATGGCGATCCCGTTGGCGGGTTCAATGCCGCCGCCGCGCTGATGGTGGCGCTTCTGCACAAGCAGGCGACCGGGCAAGGGCAGAACATCGACCTGTCGCAGGTGGAGTGCATGCTGCCGCTGGTCGCGCCCGCCCTGATCGAGCAATCGGCGACCGGCCGCACGCCGCCGCGCACCGGTAACCGTCACCCGCTGTTTGTGCCGCAAGGCTGCTTCCGTTGCGCCGGGCAGGATGAGTGGGTTGTCGTTTCAATTACCGGCGATACGATGTGGCGGACGCTGTGTTCGGTGCTGGGCCGGGACGACCTGGCAGACCTGACGGCCGAGCAGCGTCGCGACCGGCAGGAAGGGCTGGAAGCCCTGATCGGTGGCTGGACGGCCGAACGTTCGCCGGACGAGGCCATGGCCCTGTTGCAGGCGTGCGGTGTCGCTGCCGGTTCGGTGCGCACTCCGATGGCGCTGACCGAGGATCCGCATCTGGTCGCTCGGGGCTTCTGGCGCCGTCTGGACCGGCCGTTCATCGGGATGCACTGGCAATCCTCCGCCGCGTTCCGCGAAGGGCCTGACCCCTATCCGGTGCGCCGCGTGGCCCCTACGCTGGGGCAGGACAATGAAACCATCCTGGGTGGACGGTTGGGTCTCAGCCGTTCGGAGATCGACCGCCTGGCTGCTTCCGATGTGATCGGCACTATCCCGAAACCACGACGCGTGCAGAGTGACCAATGAACACGCCGCTGCAACGGACAGAGATCAAATCGCTGGCGCTGATTTGTTCGGCCCATATGGTCAGCCACATCTACTATCTTGTGCTGATACCGCTGTTTCCCATGCTGAGGGCCAATCTCGGCGTTGGATTTGTCGAGCTTGGGCTGGCGATCACACTGTTCAACATCGTCGGTGGCCTGGCGCAGACACCCATGGGATATGCGGTCGATCGTTTCGGGGCCAGGCGTGTGCTGATCTGCGGCCTGCTGCTGGGCGGTTCGGCCTATATCTCCATCGGATTGTTTCCGTTCTATCCGTGGATCCTGTGCGCGATGGCGTTGGGCGGTGTGGCCAACGCGGTCTATCATCCGGCGGATTATGCCATTCTGGGCGCGGTGATCGAACCAAGCCGGTTGGGGAAGGCGTTTTCCATTCATACGTTCGCCGGCTTCCTCGGCAGCGCCATGACACCGATCGTGATGCTGTTCGGTGCCGAGATGTTTGGCTTCCGAGCGGCGATCATCGCGGCCGGCGTGATCGGGCTGGTGGTTGCGATTCCGCTGGCGATGGCGGGCTGGCTGGATCGTCATGCGGCCTCCGCGCTGCCGGCCGGGGCGGCGGCGCACATTCCGATGCGGCAGTTGCTGACCCCAACGGTGATCGGGCTGGTCGGGTTCTTCGCGCTGCTGAGCCTGAGCAGCGGCGCACTGACCAACTACTCGGCGGTGGCGCTGATTTCAGTCTATCACTTGTCGCTGTCGTCGGCGAACTGGGCGTTGTCGGCGTTCCTGTTCACATCGGCCATCGGCGTGCTGGCGGGGGGTGTGATCGCCGACCGCACGCACCGGCACGGCGACGTCGCGGCGTTCGGTTTCGGCTGCGCGGCGGTGCTGATCCTGCTGGTCGGATCGGTCAACCTGGGCGCTATCCTTGTCATTGCGGCGATGGGGACGGCGGGGTTCCTGGCGGGTATGATTTCCCCGTCGCGGGACATGCTGGTCAGGGCTGCGTCACCGCCGGGGGCGTTTGGCCGGGTGTTCGGGATCGTCACGACCGGGTTCAATATCGGCGGCACGCTGGGGCCGCTGATCGGCGGCTGGATCATGGATCACAATCTGCCGCGATGGGTATTTTTCTCCTCGGTGCTGTTCATGGGGTTGACGTCTGTCATGGCGCTGGCGAGTGATTGGCGATCGCGCCGGCGGTCGGCGCTGGTGCTGTCGTAAAGGGTATTCGAATGGGGTTGCCGCGCGCTGATGACGCAACGAAAGCCTGGTTTGTCGCGTGGCTGGAGGGGTTTTCCGCGCATGTGCGGGCGGTGGATTATGCTTCGGCCCGTCCGCTGTTTCATCCCGAAATCCTGGCCTTCGGCACCCATCAGGATGTGCTGCCGAGCCTTGAGGCGTGGGTGAATACGCAGTGGGACAATGTGTGGCCGAAGACGGACGATTTCCGTTTCAACATCGCGGAGACGCATGTTCTGGTCTCGGACGACGGCAGCATGGCGGTGGTTATCGCGCCATGGACAAGTACGGGGTTTCACCCGGACGGGACGTCATTCGACCGGCCGGGTCGTGCAACGATCGTGTTTCACAAGGCTGCCGGTAGGTGGCTTGGCGTGCATTCGCACCTGTCATTGAACCGCGGCGTTGCGCAGTCCAGTCACGGCAACCGCCCGGTCAAGGCTCGTTGACCGGGCGGCTTGTTGGTTAGTGGCCGCCACCGCCGGCGCCGCCGGCTGTCGTCGAAGCGGCGTTGGGATCGGGCACGACGCGGCTGGAGCCGGCCATGCTGCTGCCCGAACCCTTGACGACCGTCTGACCGGTGGCGCCCTTGACGTAGGGATCGGTCGCGGCGGCTGACGGAGGGGCCTTCGGGGCGGTCGTCGATTCAGCCGATGTGCCGTTTGATCCTGTGGTGACGCCTGGGGTCGTCCCCTGCGCCAGCGCAACGCTCAGCGGGGCGGCCATCAACGCCGCGGCAAGCAGCAAAGATCGGGATTTCAAGATCATGGTATTGCCTTTCGAAACAAACCGCCGGAACATCCATGGCGGTGATGTCGAAAGAACGCATGGGAGCGCATCCCGCAGCGCGGCATCACGTCGATTCGATCGTTGTCCATACTGCTGTCGGGCAGTGCGTAAGCAGGGGCAAAAGCGGGAGTTCCGAGCCGGCGGTCAGGGTTTCGCCGCGCGCCAGAACAGGATGCAACACGCAACCGTGCAAATGTTCCGGCAGAAGTAGAGTGTTGCCGCGCAGGCAGTCCGGATCGAGCGTGAGGCGGTCGCCGTCTTGCATAAGACGGTACACAAGGCGCGGCACGACGACGATCAGCGCGGATTGGCCGAGGCTGCGGGTAAAGGCGATGACGTGGTCTTCCAGTGGACCTTTGACCGTCAGCGGGCTGTAATCGCCGCGTGCGAACAGATCGGGGGCCTGGCGGCGCAGTTTCAGCACCTTGCGGATCACATCCTGTTTGATATGGCCGTTGCGCCAGGATTGTCCGGCGGCTTCCCGGCGGGACTTGTAGTCGACCGGCCGGCGATTGTCGGGGTCGACGAGGCTGAAATCCCAGAACTCCGTCCCCTGAAAGAAATCAGGCATTCCCGGGACAGTCATTTTCAGCACTGTTTGTGCCAGCCCGTTCACCGCGCCGGCGGGGGCGATCTTTTCGACGAACGTATGAAGCTCTGTTTGGGGGCCGGAGAGCAGGCTGAACAGGAAGTCCTTGGCTGAATTCTCATAAGTTTCGTTCGGGGCGGTCCAGTCGCTGCGCAACTTGGCCTCACGCAATGCTTTCTGCTGCCACACGGCCAGGCGTTCGGCGAAGGCCTGGCAGCCTGGTTCGTCCGCCGGATCGAGTTCCACCGGCCAGGCGCCGACGATCATCTGATACAGCATGATTTCGTCGGCCGGATCGGGCCTCGGTATATCGATCGTTCGGGTTTTCGTTATGAAATCGGCCCATTCGCCGGGGATTTCGCTGAGCACCGCGAGGCGGGCACGAACGTCCTCACCGCGCTTGTGGTCGTGGGTGGCGGTGGCCAGCATGGCATCGGGAAAACGAGCCAGACGGGCTGCGCAGGCGTCATGGAATTCGGCGACCGAACCACCGAGGCGGGCTGCCTCGAAGCCGACATCATTCCGGGACAGCAAGCGGCCGTAGCGGTAGAACGCGGTGTCCTCCACGGCCTTTGCCGCGATCGGGGCACTGAGTTGCTGGAACCGGGTGTTTGCGGCGGCGTGTCCGGGCTCGCCGCCGAGCCAGCGGGTCAATTGATCGAGGACGCCGTGCGCGGAGGCCGGGGTCGCCTGTTTCGCTGCCGCGAGGGCTTTTGCGAACGCGGCCTGGTCGGAGGGGGACCGTACCGATCCGGCACCGTAACCGCGATAGACCGGAAAATGCGTCAGCAGGGCGATCAGCCCGCGACGGATTGCCGCGGCTGAGATGTCCCGTGTGACGCGGTGAGATCGGGCAATGCCATGCAGCGCCGTGGTCACGGCCCGGAGTTGGGCATCGAAACCACGTTCCAGGATTTCCAGGCGGGCCGTGGTTTCTTCTGCATCGAAATCGGCAGTTCGTCCGGTCATGTCGTGCCAGAGGCGGCCCAGGCGATCCGCATTGGCCGCATCATGTTGAACAGCACTGACCTGGTTCATGAAATCGTAGCCGCTGGTGCCGTCCACGCCCCAATCGTCCGGCAAGGATTCGCCGCTGCCGAGGATTTTCTCGATGACCAGATAGGCTTGGCGATCGGGTCGAAGTTCTTCCAGGCGCCGGCGCAACCGGCGGCAGTAGCCGGGCGGGTCCGACAGGCCATCCACGTGATCCACGCGAAAGCCGTCGATCAGGCCGTCGGAATACAGGCGGAACAGCGTGGCATGGGTAGCCTCGAACACCGCCGGGTCCTCGATCCGCAGGGCGGCGAGGCCGTTGATATCGAAGAAGCGGCGCCAGTTTATTTCGTCGCCGGCGACACCCCACCAGGCGAGGCGATAATGCTGCCGTTCCAGAAGGCCGTGAAGGCCGCCCGGTCCGTCGAGCGTGGCAGGATCGACAGGAAATTCGCTGTCGAAATAGCGTACGACCGGTTCCCCGGCGGCGGTCTGCGTCAGTTGGATTTCGCCGGCGTCGAGGGCTTCGCCATAGGGTCGCCCGAGGAATGGGGCCAGGACCTTGCCGCGCAGGTCGGGATCGTCTGTTTGCCAGTCCACGTCAAAGAAGTCCGCGTAGCGGCTGGACCGGCCATGACGCAGCAAATCGGTCCACCAGGGATTGTCGGACCCACCGACCGCCATATGGTTCGGTACGATATCGACGATCAATCCCAGGTCCGCTTTGCGCAGAGCCGCAACGAAATCGCGGAACCCGCGTTCACCACCCAATTCCGGATTTACCGTGGTGGGATCGACGACATCGTAGCCGTGCATCGAGCCGGACCGAGCGGTCAGGATGGGGGAGGAATAGATGTGGCTGATACCGAGTTCGACGAAATATGGCAGCAGGGCGGCGCCATCGGCGAAGGTAAATCCCTGATGGAACTGCAACCGCATGGTCGCTCGGGGCGTCACTGGCGGGGCCTTTCGGTTGCGACGAATTCGATCCGGCGTGCCACGGCTGCGTCTTTCAACATGGTGTCCGCGGGGGCTGGCAGCCGGCGCCGCCAGTTGGGATGGCCGGTGCTGTTTCCAGGCAGGTTCGGCTGATCGGCCTGACCCAGCAAATCTTCCAGCGGGATCAGCGATAACGGCAAATCGGTCTTGGCGACGAAGCGGACGGCGGCATCGACCACACGGGCGGTGTCATCCGGGTCCGGAACGGAACCCTCGGCGACCTGGTCTCGTACGAAAGCATCCCACAGCCTTGGCCGGTCCCCTTCCCTCTCCTCCCGTTCGGTATTTTCGCCTTGGCGGATGTCGATATCGTTGCCTTTCCACCATCCTGCCACCGTCGGCAGGTCGTGGGTGGAGGTCATCGCGACGTCGGTGCCACCCCAGTCCCGGGAGGTCGAGAATCCGGTTTGCGCATTACGCTCGAACCACAAGACGCGCATGCCGTGAATGCCGGTCTGTGCCAGAGATTCACTGAATCCTTCCGGCAGCGTCCCCAGATCTTCGCCGATCACAACGACGTTCCGGCGGGTGGATTCCAGGGCCAAGAGCCGCAGCAGATCCGTGGCGGGAAAATTCAGGTAGGCGCCGTCCGCGGGGGATGCGCCGTTCGGTATCAGCCAAAGCCGAGCGAAACCCATAACGTGATCGATACGGATGCCGCCGACGTGGCGCATCGCCGCGCGGAGGGTTGTCAGGAAGGCATCGAACCCGTTTGCTTCGAGCGCTCGGGGGGAAAATCCCGTCAGACCCCAATCCTGACCGCCGGGATTCAGCAGATCCGGAGGCGCACCGATCGTCAGCCCCTGCAAGATATCATTCTGGCGGCTCCAGGCATGGCTGCCATCCGGGTCCATTCCAACGGCCAGATCGCCGATCAGACCGATCCGCATGCCGGCTTGCCGGGTGACATCCTGTGCCGCCGCGACGGACCGGTCGGAAATCCATTGCAGGAACTGATGAAACAGCACTTCATCCGGTTCCGCATCGATAAAGTGATTGATCGCGGCGCCGCGGGGGTCGCGCAGGTCGGACGGCCACTCACGCCAGTTTCGCAATGGTGTATGCAGCGCCTGCAATGCTTCAAAGCATGCATGATCCCGCAGCAGACTTCCCCCGTCCGCGCGGTATCGCGCGAAATCGGCCCCCAGCGGGCCATTCCAGTCGCTGCCTTCCAGGAACGCGTTGAACAGTGCGCGTAACGATGCGTATTTCGCCGCCGATGCCGTCGGCCAATCGATCAAACCGTCGACCAGAGGCGCCGGCCTGGCCGCGGCCGAACCGAACACCAGTTCGGGTGCGGCGTGCAACGGATTGAGGAACAGCCGGTTGGATGGCGAGTATGGACCGTAACGAGTTGGATCGGCGGCATACAGCGCGTGCATAGGACTGAGGGCGATGGCATCGGCACCCTTGGCACCGGCGATCCTCGCCAGATCGGCGGCGCCCGCCAGATCACCGATGCCGCCGTCGCCCGGGCGGCTCAATGCGTAAAGCTGTGCCGCGAGGCCCCAGAGGCGCGCATCCGGAACGACATCCTCGATCGAACGGCAGCGTCCTGGTGACACGACCAGAATGATCTCCCGCTGCTCAACCAGCAGCCGATGGTATCCGGTTTCAGGGACAGCCGGGACGCGCAACCGCCCGCGTGACGGAACCAGCGCGATCCGCCGCCGGGTCCCCGATTCCAGGATCAGTTCGGCCGGCAGGGGATCTGTACCCCCCAGGTCTAGCCGGGTGGGGCGTCCGGCGACCGCGGTCACCAGCGGCGGAAGATCGGCCAGGGAGCTTCGTCTCGTCAACAATTTTCGGCTCGCGGACAGGTCCCGGCTGGTATCGGCCGGCAGGCCGAGGGCATTCAGCACGCGGCGCAGGACCGGGGGGGCGACGCTGTGCGGGCGCCCGGCGTAATCCTGCCATTCGACAGCGATGCCGGCACGCCGAGCCAGGTCTCGAAGGACGTCGTCGCTCATGCAGCCCTCTCCAGATACGCGACGGTCATCGGCGCGGTATCACCCGACGCGAACAGCAGGCGACCGGCCGGGGTTGCGGACATGACCGGTTCGTCATGGAGATTTGTTATGATCGTCAGGAGGGCGCCGTTGCCCATCCGCCATCGTGCCACGACCGCCTTCGGTCCGATCGGGTCCGCGCCGAGGCAGATCGTTCCGGGTAGAAACGGCACGATCTCCTGCATCCGCAATGCGATCAGGTGCTGGTAGTAGGCGAAACGTTCATCGGATCCCGGCCGGGGGACCGACGCGGCGAACGTCTCTATGGCATTCGGGTCGGGGATGGCTTCGCGCTTTTCGGGATCGGCGAAAGCGGCGAACCCGGCGAATTCCCGGCGGCGCCCTTCCCGCACCGCGTCGGCCAGTTCGGCATTGTGATCGGTGAAGAACAGAAACGGTGTGGTGGAGGCGATTTCCTCGCCCATGAACAGCAAGGGGATCTGGGGACACAGGATCTGCAGGGCGATCGCTGCCTTCAGAGCCGCCGGGCTGGCCAGCGTCGTCAGCCGCTCGCCGAGCGCCCGGTTGCCGATCTGATCATGGTTCTGCAGGAACAACACATGGGCGTAGGGCGGCAGGTCCGCGCCGGGTTCCCCGCGCGGTGCATTCAGGTAAGCGCAGTGCTGGCCTTGATAGACCCAGCCTTCTGCCAGTACGCGTGCCAGCTTGGCGGCCGGATCAGCGGCGTAATCGGCGTAATAGCCGCCATCTTCCCCGGTCAGCAGGACGTGCAGCACGTTGTGGCCGTCGTCGTTCCATTGCGCGTCGGCACCGTTCCGCAACAGTGACGCGGCGTTGTGATGCTCCAGCACCAGATGCACGTGGCGCTGCTGGCCGACGGTGGCCCGAACGGTTGCCGCCATTTCCTGCACCCAATCCTGCTCCTGGATCGCATGCACGGCGTCGAAGCGCAGGCCGTCGAAGCGGTATTCGTTCAGCCACATCAAGACGTTGCCGGTGAAGTAATCGCGGACTTCGGGCCGGCGGAAGTCGATGGCGGGGCCCCACGGCGTCGACACATCGTCGCGAAAGAACTGCGGCGCGTAGGCATGCAGGTAGTTACCGTCGGGCCCGAAATGATTGTAGACCACGTCCAGGAATATCATCAGTTCCAGGCCGTGGGCGGCGTCGATCAGTTCCTTCAGGTCCTCGGGCGATCCATAGCTGGAATCCGGTGCGTAGGGCAGCACGCCGTCGTAACCCCAGTTGCGCTTGCCGGGAAAATCGTTGACCGGCATCAGTTCGATCGCGGTGACGCCGAGTTCCTTCAGCCGGACCAGATCGTTCCGGATGTCCCGAAACCCGCCGGCGGCGCCTGGATGCACCTCGTACAACACCGTTTCGGTCCATGGGCGGCCACGCCAGTCCGGATGCCGCCAGGCGAACGGCTGGGTGCAGACGATGCTGGCGCCATGCACGTCGTCCGCCTGTGCCCTGGACGCGGGGTCGGGCACCATCATCCCGTCGGACAACCGGTAACGATACCGCGTGCCGTCCGGTACGGAAGCGGTTGCCTCGAACCAGCCATCGGCATTGCGCTGCATCGGCAGCAGGTCGCCCGGCTCGAGAGCGACCCAGGCGGTTTCCTGTGCCGGGGCCCACAGCCGAAACCTGACATCGCCGCCGTTCACCCGCTGCGCGCCGAAGACGCGGACGACATTTGAAACATTTGTCATACTCGAAGTCCCTGCGGGTCAAGAAACAGAATTCGATTCCGAACCGGTTCTTTTCAGGCCGCGCCGGCACCGGTCGAGCGCGCCCCTGCGGGACGCGTTACGGCCACCGATGAAAATGGGGTGTTCAGGGGTTCGGCGAAAGGAAAACCGTGGATAATGGCGGCAATGTGAGAAACAGGGCCTGCGCCTCGCCATGTATCTGGGTGGGGACAGTGTCCAACCCGCCGGCGTTGCCCATGTTCGATCCGCCGTACATGTCCGCATCGGTGTTCAGCATCTCCCGCCAATAGCCTGGCCGCGGCACACCGATGCCGTAGCCGACGCGCGGTACCGGCGTCATGTTGCAGACGACCAATACCATCCGGTCGTCTTCGTTTCCATGCCGCAAGAAAGCGAACACCGAGTTCGCCGAATCATCGCCGATCACCCAGCGAAAGCCGCCCGGCAATGAATCCCGCTGGTGCAGCGCGCCTTCGCGACGGTAAAGTGCGTTCAAGTCCCGCACCAGCGACTGGATGCCACGATGGCGCGGTTGATCCAGTAAATCCCAGTCAATCGCCGAATCGTGATTCCATTCTTGCCATTGGGCAATCTCGCCGCCCATGAACAGCAGCTTTTTGCCCGGGTGCGCCCACATGAAGCCGAAATAGGAACGCAGATTGGCGAAGCGCTGCCACGGGTCGCCGGGCATCTTCTCGATCAGCGAGCCTTTTCCGTACACCACCTCGTCATGCGACAGCGGCAGCACGAAGTTCTCGGAGAACGCGTAGATCAGGCCGAAGGTCAGTTCGTTGTGGTGAAAGTGCCGATAGACCGG
>DATAZJ010000262.1:0-4600 GCA_036272115.1 Rhodopila sp.
GCGCTGTCCACCACGACCGGCCCGTTCTCCTGGGAAGGCGAGTTCTACCAGTATCGCGCCGTCAACATCTGGCCCCGCCCGATCCAGCAGCCGACGCCGCCGATCTGGATGACCGGCATGAGCGTCGATACCGGCATCGCGGCGGCGGAGCGCGGGCATGTGGTGGGCACGCTGCTGTCGGGCGGTTTGGCCAAGCCGATGTATCAGGCGTATCGCAAGCGCGCTCGTGAGTTGGGGTGGGAGGCCGGGCCGGATCGGATGGCGTATGCGGCGATCATCGGCGTCGGGGAGACACGGGCGGAGGGGCTGCGGCGGGCGAACATCATCGCCGATTACGTGCGGACGGCGCCGGTGGTGTTCGAGCCGTTCACCAATCCGCCGGGTTACAATTCCGTGGGGGCCAATATCGCGATGCTGAAGGCCGGGCCTCGGGCGCACCGGATGGTGACGGACCGCAATGGGGTGCCGATCGATCACCGGACAGCGACGGTGGAGCAGTTCATGGACACCGAGACGGTGTTCGCCGGCACGCCGGACGATGTTTTCAACCAGTTGAAGGCGTTCAACCAGCGCATGGGCGGCGTTGGGCATCTGTTGTTCTTCGGGCAGGGCGGCCAACTGAATCACCAGGATGCGAAGGCCAATATCGCGCTGTTCGGCAAGGAAGTGGCGCCTCGGCTGATGGAATTGGGGGCGCCGGAGCAGGCGGAGGCGGCCGAATGAGGTGATACAAGAGGACATACTATTGTCACAGAGTGGGTGCTATGAGGGGGGGCATCCGGACGACAGGAGATTGCGATGGTTGGGATGAAACGGGCGGCTTCGGTGGCCGCGGTGCTGGGCCTTGCGGCGGTTGGCGTCATGGCCGCGCCGCATAATGCGAATGCCTGGTGGCGCCGCGGTGTGTGGATCGGCGGGCCTGTCTATGTGGCGCCGCCTCCGGTTTATTATGCGCCGCCAGTGGTTTATGGGCCGCCGGTGGTTGCTTATTACGCGCCTCGGCGGGTGTGGATCGGGCCGGGCTGGTACGGTGGGTACTGGCGGCGCGGCTATTGGCGCTGAGAGCGCCTGAAACTACCTGAATTTCGCTGGATTCGGTGAGTTGGCTGCTACATGCGGTCGGGAATATTGGCCGTCTCGAAGAATACGGCGATGATGAGAACTCTTGGCCTGGTCCGGTAGGCGATCCAGTAGCGCCCCGCCTTGACCCATTCGCGGTCGGGCCGAGCAAGGGCGGGGTAGGGGCGCGGGGCGGGCAAGTCGGCGTTCGGGTCGGCCGCAATTTGCTCCCATGCGGTGGCGAGGGCAGTCCGAAGCCCGCGGACAGCCTCAATCCGGTTCTGCGTCTGATAGTGCTGTTGAAGCTCGCGGACCTGTCGCCCGGCTCGGGGCGAAAGGACGATCAACGTTTGGCGGCGGCCTTCCGCGGCGACCCTGCTGTCTGTCCGGCCTCCATCCGCGCAATCGCTTCGTCCAGTTCGCGCATGATTTCATCGCCGTCCATAAACAACCCGGCCTCGGCCTCGGCCTCGCTCTCGGCGAGGATTTCCAGCCAGCCCGTGGGTGCTGCTTGAGGGCGATGCGGTGTGTCGTCCATGTCGGGATACTAGGCAGGTCTGGGCCGACATTCCAGACCTGATCTTTGTTCGTCCCGGAGCCCAGCGGGCTTGAAGATCGCACGAGGTGAAGGGCGTTCCGGTCGTACGGCTGCCCGGCCAAACCAGTGGCGGAGAACCCGCGACGGCAGGAGGCCGAACGGGGCGCGATTGACGTAGCGGCGAAGTGGGTCCACCGCTGATCTTATGTTGCGCCGCTTCGAAGCTCTGCTGAACCCCACCGCCGGTACGCCGGCCTCGCCACCCAATGCCGGGCTGCCGCGGTTCTACTGGTTCTATATCGGCCAGGTGCGCGGGCTGACGGTTGCGCTGTTCGTGTGCGGCGGGCTGATCGCTGTGCTGGATACGCTGATCCCGGTGTTTATTGGCCGTGTGGTCAGCCTGGTGTCGTCGCAGACGCCGGAAACGCTGTTTCGTGATCATGGGGTGGTGCTGCTGGGGATGGCCGGTGTGCTGCTGTTCGTGCGGCCGGCAAGTTTCATCGCGCATAACGTGCTGGTGAACCAGATCGTCAATCCCGGGTTCTCCAACATGATCCGCTGGCAGAACCACTGGCATGTGGTGCGGCAGAGCTGGACGTTCTTCCAGAACGATTTTGCCGGGCGGATCGCCAACCGGGTGCAGCAGACCGGGCCGGCGCTGCGGGAAAGCCTGGTGATGGCGTTCGATGCGGCGTGGTACATCCTGGTCTACGGCAGCAGCGCGGTGCTGTTGCTGGCCAGGCTGGACTGGCGGCTGACGCTGCCGATGCTGCTGTGGTTCGTCTGCTATGCGGTGATGCTGCGGTTCTTCGTGCCTCGGTTGCGCGAGCGGTCCCGGCGGGTGTCGGAGATGCGGTCGATGCTGACCGGGCGGATTGTCGACAGCTATACCAATATCCTGACGGTGAAGCTGTTCGCCAGGGCCGCCGATGAGGATGCGTTCGTGCGGGATGCGATCGATGAGCATACCGTTGCGTTCCGTGATCAGACGCGGATGACGACGGGGTACACCTCCACGCTGGTGAGCATGAATGCCTGCCTGGTGGTGTCGATGGCGAGCGTGGCGCTGTGGCAGTGGTCGGTGGGGCATATCGCGATCGGTGCGGTGGCGACTGCGATTCCGCTGGCCTGGCAGTTGAACAATATCGCGGGGTGGGTGGCGCGCAGCATTACCTCGATCTTCGAGAATATCGGCACGGTGCAGGACGGGATGCGGTCGATCGATGTGCCTCGGCAGATGCCGGATCCGCCGGATGCGGCGGAACTGGTGGTGACGGGCGGGGGGATCCGGATCGAGAACCTGCATTTCGACTATGGGCGGGTGCGCGGGGCGGATGCGGGCGGGCGATATCCGGCGGTGCTGCATGGGATCGACCTGGCGATCGCGCCGGGGGAGCGGGTGGGGCTGATCGGGCCGTCGGGTGCGGGCAAGTCGACGCTGGTCAATCTGCTGCTGCATTTCTTCGATCCCGAGGCCGGGCGCATCCTGATCGACGGGCAGGATATCGCCGGGGTGACGCAGGAAAGCCTGCGGCGGCATATCGCGATGGTGACCCAGGATACCTCGCTGCTGCATCGCTCGATCCGGGAGAATATCGGGTATGGGCAGCCGCAGGCGACCGAGGCGCAGATTGTCGCGGCGGCGAAGCGGGCGCAGGCGCATGAGTTCATCCTCGGGCTGGAGGATTGGCATGGGCGGAGCGGCTATGACGCGCATGTGGGGGAGCGCGGGGTGAAGCTGTCGGGCGGGCAGCGGCAGCGTGTGGCGCTGGCCAGGGTGATCCTGAAGGATGCGCCGATCCTGGTGCTGGATGAGGCGACCTCGGCGCTGGATTCGGAGGTGGAGGCGGCGATCCAGGAGCAGTTGGACGGGCTGATGGAGGGGCGCACGGTGATCGCCATCGCGCATCGGCTGTCGACAATCGCGCGTATGGACCGGCTGATCGTGCTGGATGCGGGGCGGATCGTCGAGTCCGGGTCGCATGCGGAGTTGCTGCGGCGGGACGGGGTGTATGCGCGTTTGTGGCGGCGGCAGTCGGGGGCGTTCGACGATGAGCGGATACGCGATGGCCTGGGGGCGAAGTAGCGGCAATACAGTGCCAGATGATATGAAATGGATTTTAATACTTGGCAGTTCTTAAGTTGACGCTTACCGGGATCGGCGATCCATCAAAAAGCAAGCTATAGACACGGCCTTATTGGACAGAAGGTACGGCATGCACTGGACCTGGCGGTGCCGGCACCGGCGCTTCCGCGGCGCGGGATTGTTTGGCGGCCACCGCGTGCGGTTGATTTCGCAGCCAAGAAATCGGTGCCCTTGATGCACTCGATTGGTGTTGAATTCTGCGTTTTACACTTGCGCTTACACCATCCGCGATGTGTCGGCCGTGGCAATCGAGTCAACCGGGCTTGAACCTGCCCGGCGGCCGTTAACTGTTTGTTCAGCAAATCACGGTAAGAAGAGATGGCCCATCACAGGTCATCTTGCATGCTGTCGGCGCGTAGCGAAGCCAGCCGGTCCACCGTACAGGATCTTTCCGCCGTTTCCATCCTTGTGGTGGATGACGACCCTGACATGCGATCGCTGATCCGCAGTGCGCTGATGCACTGCCGCTGTGAGAATATCATGCTCAGCGGCAAGGCACGCGATGCGCTGCAGTTGTTTGGCACGAGCAAGATCGATCTGGTGATCCTGGATTGGATGATGCGGCCGATGTCCGGATGCGAATTCCTGCGCGAACTGCGACGGCCGGAACGGGCGATCGGGGCGCCGGTGATCGTGCTGAGCGCTGGTTCGGAGCCGCGCGACGTGGCGATGGCACACCAATTCATCATCAGCGGGTGGCTGACCAAGCCGATCGCCCTACCCGAACTGATCTACCAGATCAGCAGTGTGCTGGCGTTGCCGACCGAGAAATTCACCGGCGAACCGGATTTCGCCGCCGATGTCGAGCGGCTGACAGAGCGCTACCCAAGCAAGCTGGCGGACGACCTGCGGCTTCT